>NZ_KV802734.1:74474-99805 GCF_001810825.1 Streptococcus sp. HMSC076C08
CCTCGTACCAATGGAGATGGCTATAAGGGCATGATTCATCAACCAAATACCAGCGAAGCGCCTAGTCTCATCAATGGTTTGCAGGCTGTTCGTCAGCTACACTACCGAGTGATTACCGAAACTGGATTGACAACAGCTGATGAGATGCTTTATCCGTCAAATCTCGTTTTGGTTGATGATCTGGTCAGCTACCATGCTGTAGGTGCTCGTTCAGTGGAAGACCAGGAACACCGCTTTGTAGCCTCTGGGATTGATGCTCCGGTTGGGATGAAAAATCCAACATCTGGGAACCTTGGGGTCATGTTTAATGCCATCTATGCAGCTCAAAACAAGCAAACCTTCCTTTACCATGGCCAAGAAGTGGAAACTTCAGGGAATCCTTTGGCCCACGTTATCCTTCGTGGTGCCATGAACGAATATGGTAAAAATGAACCCAATTTCTACTATGAAACACTCTTAAATGCCATCAATCGCTATGAGACTATGGGACTTGAAAATCCCTTCATTATCATTGATACCAATCATGACAATTCAGGCAAGCAGTATATGGAACAAATTCGCATTGTTCGTCAAGCCTTGCTGAATCGTGACTGGAATGAAAAGATTAAAAAGACGGTTCGAGGCTTTATGATCGAATCTTACCTAGCAGATGGTCGCCAAAATCAACCAGAGGTCTTTGGTTGCTCCATAACTGACCCTTGTCTAGGTTGGGAAAATACAGTAGCCTTGGTAGAAGAAATTTATACTACCTTAACAAAATAAGTGAAAAGGATGGAGTTGGGGGAATCTCAGCTCCTTTTATGAGTATGATAGTTGGACACGGAATTGACATCGAAGAATTGGCTTCGATAGAAAAAGCAGTTACACGACGTGAGGGCTTTGCCAAGCGCGTGCTGACCCCTAAAGAAATGGAGCATTTTACCAGTCTCAAAGGGCGCAGACAGATCGAATACTTGGCAGGCCGCTGGTCAGCTAAGGAAGCCTTTTCCAAGGCTATGGGAACTGGTATTGGCAAACTGACCTTTCAGGATTTGGAAGTTTTGAACAATGAACGAGGGGCTCCCTATTTTAGTCAGGCACCATTTTCAGGGAAGATTTGGCTGTCTATCAGCCATACAGATCAGTTTGTGACAGCCAGTGTCATTTTGGAGGAAAATCATGAAAGCTAGCCCACATAGACCAACCAAGGCTCTGATTCATCTGGGAGCTATTCGACAAAATATTCAGCAAATGGGGGCTCATATCCCTGAAAGAACGCTCAAGTGGGCAGTGGTCAAGGCCAATGCCTATGGTCATGGGGCTGTTGCCGTTTCCAAGGCTATTCAGGATGATGTTGATGGATTTTGTGTTTCCAATATTGATGAAGCTATCGAACTTCGTCATGCTGGACTTAGCAAGAAAATCCTCATTTTAGGAGTTTCTGAGCTAGAAGCTGTTTCTCTTGCTAAAGAATACGACATCACATTGACAGTGGCTGGACTGGAGTGGATTCAAGCGCTCTTAGCTAGGGAGACGGATTTATCTGGCTTGACTGTCCACCTCAAGATTGATTCAGGGATGGGACGGATTGGTTTCCGAGATTCCAGTGAGGCTGATCAGGCTCATGCCTTGCTCCAACAACACGGTGCTCGTGTTGAGGGGATTTTTACCCACTTTGCTACTGCAGATGAAGAATCAGATACCTATTTTAATACCCAGTTAGAACGATTTAAAGTTATTTTGGCAAGTATGAAGGAAGCCCCAGAGCTGGTTCATGCCAGCAATTCGGCAACGACCCTCTGGCATGCAGAGACTATTTTCAATGCAGTGCGTATGGGAGACGCTATGTATGGCCTGAATCCAAGTGGAGAGGTCTTGGCCTTACCTTATGACTTGACTCCAGCCTTGACCTTGGAGTCTTCCCTGGTCCATGTCAAGACAGTTCCAGCTGGAGCTTGCATGGGCTATGGAGCAACTTATCAGGCGGATAGTGAGCAAATCATCGCGACTGTGCCAATCGGTTATGCGGATGGTTGGACACGAGACATGCAGAATTTCTCTGTCTTGGTAGATGGTCAAGCTTGCCCAATCGTTGGACGAGTTTCTATGGACCAAATCACCATTCGTTTGCCTAAGGTTTACCCGCTAGGAACAAAAGTCACCTTAATTGGCTCCGATGGTGACCAGGAAATCACAGCAACTCAGGTAGCGACCTACCGTGGAACCATTAACTATGAGGTGGTTTGCCTCCTCAGCGACCGCATTCCGAGAGAATATTATTAAAAAGAAAGGAGTGTGAGCATGAATCTACATCAACCCTTACATGTCTTGCCTGGTGTGGGGCCAAAGTCAGCAGAGAAATACGCCAAACTAGGAATTGAAAACTTGCAAGACCTCTTGCTCTACTTTCCTTTCCGTTATGAAGATTTCAAAACCAAGCAGGTGATGGAGCTGGAAGACGGTGAAAAGGCGGTTCTGTCTGGTCAAGTCGTTACTCCTGCTAGTGTCCAGTATTATGGTTTCAAGCGCAATCGCCTGCGTTTTAGCCTCAAGCAGGGAGAAGTCGTTTTTGCGGTGAATTATTTTAACCAACCCTATCTGGCTGATAAGATAGAGTTGGGAGCAACGCTTGCCGTTTTTGGGAAATGGGACCGTGCCAAGGCTAGTCTGACTGGGATGAAGGTTCTAGCTCAGGTTGAGGATGACCTCCAACCTGTTTATCGTCTGGCTCAAGGAATCAGTCAGGCCAGTCTGGTCAAGGTCATCAAGACAGCTTTTGATCAGGGATTGGATCTCTTGATTGAGGAAAATCTTCCCCAGTCTTTACTGGATAAATACAAACTCATGTCCCGTTGTCAGGCCGTTCGTGCCATGCATTTTCCTAAGGATTTAGCAGAATACAAGCAGGCCCTTCGCCGTATCAAGTTTGAGGAACTCTTTTATTTTCAAATGCAGTTGCAGTCACTCAAGTCTGAAAATAGAGTTCAGGGAAGCGGTCTGGTTCTGGATTGGTCCCAGGAAAAAGTGACAGCCGTTAAAGAAAATCTGCCTTTTGCCCTAACCCAAGCTCAGGAAAAAAGTTTGCAGGAAATTTTGACCGACATGAAGTCCGACCATCACATGAATCGTCTCTTGCAAGGGGATGTGGGTAGCGGAAAAACGGTGGTCGCTGGCTTAGCCATGTTTGCGGCGGTGACGGCTGGCTACCAGGCGGCTCTCATGGTTCCGACAGAAATCCTTGCGGAGCAACACTTTGAGAGTTTACGAAACCTTTTTCCAGACTTGAAACTGGCTCTCTTGACAGGTTCCTTGAAAGCTGTAGAAAAAAGAGAAGTCTTGGAGACAATTGCCAAGGGTGAGGCTGATTTGATTATCGGAACACACGCTCTGATACAGCATGGGGTGGATTATGCTCGCCTTGGCTTGATTATCATCGATGAGCAGCACCGTTTTGGTGTGGGGCAAAGGCGTATTCTGAGAGAAAAAGGGGACAATCCAGATGTCCTCATGATGACGGCGACACCCATTCCACGAACCTTGGCTATCACAGCCTTTGGAGATATGGATGTTTCCATTATTGATCAGATGCCAGCAGGGCGGAAGCCGATTGTGACGCGCTGGATTAAGCATGAGCAGCTGCCTCAGGTCTTGACTTGGTTAGAGGGAGAAATCCAAAAAGGTTCTCAAGCCTATGTCATCTCTCCCTTGATTGAAGAATCTGAAGCTCTGGACTTGAAAAACGCCATTGCCTTATCAGAAGAGTTGACAGCTCATTTTGCAGGAAAGGCTGAAGTGGCTCTTTTACATGGTAAGATGAAGAGTGACGAAAAAGACCAGATTATGCAGGAATTCAAAGAGAGAAAAACGGATATTCTGGTTTCGACAACGGTTATTGAGGTTGGGGTTAATGTTCCCAATGCGACAGTTATGATTATCATGGATGCAGACCGGTTCGGTCTCAGTCAGCTTCACCAGCTCAGAGGTCGTGTCGGTCGGGGTGACAAGCAGTCCTACGCTGTTCTTGTAGCTAATCCCAAGACGGACTCTGGAAAGGACCGCATGCGCATCATGACAGAAACCAACAATGGATTTGTCCTTGCTGAGGAGGATTTGAAAATGCGTGGTTCTGGAGAGATTTTCGGAACCAGACAGTCAGGCCTTCCAGAGTTTCAAGTGGCTGATATTATCGAAGATTTTCCGATTTTAGAAGAAGCCAGAAAGGTTGCCAGCTACATTAGTTCGATAGAAGGTTGGCGAGAGGATCCAGAATGGCGCATGATTGCTCTCCACCTAGAAAAAAGAGAACATCTGGATTAAGCCTTTTCTAAGAAATCTATAAGCTAGCTTTTAGGTTTGGGCCTTATACTAGAGTCATCAAAAAGAAACGAGGACTCTCACATGACGATTAAAGTAACCTACCAAAAGAAATTCCAAACCGTCAAACTAGAGAAAGGAGCTAGCACCTATTGATACACAGAGAGCGGAAACGCTCTTTTTATTTTTAAAAATACTTTCAGACGATAGGTTTGAGGAAAGAGAATCTAAAATCACTTTCTATTTATCTTTCTTTCTTGCATTGCCTTCCTAGATATGCTAGAGTTATGATAGCGATTACAAAATAAAAGGAGCATACTATGAAAAATCCAGCTTTGTTAGAAGAAATTAAGACTTATAAAGGACGGGATGAGGTTCCAGAAGATTTTGATGCTTTCTGGGATGAAGAGATCAAAAAAGTTTCATCTCTTCCAGCCTACCAGTTGGAGGAAAGAGATTTCCATATTCCCCAAGTCAATTGCTATGAGCTCACTTTTGAAGGAACCAATGAAGGCAAGGTTTATGCACGTGTCGTCCTTCCAAAGAGTGAGGAGAAAGTTCCTCTAATCTTCCATTTCCATGGATATATGGGACGTGGTTGGGACTGGGCCGATATGCTGGCCTTCACCGTGGCTGGTTACGGTGTTGTTTCTATGGACGTTCGAGGCCAGTCGGGCTATTCGCAAGACGGCTTGCGCTCTCCGCTAGGAAATACGGTAAAGGGTCATATTATCCGTGGTGCTGTGGAAGGTCGTGAACATCTCTTTTATAAGGATGTTTATCTGGATATTTACCAGTTGGTTGAAATTATTGCTAGTCTGCCTCAGGTGGATGAGAAAAGACTTTCTAGTTATGGTGCCTCACAAGGAGGGGCTTTAGCTTTGGTTGCAGCTGCTCTCAATCCTCGGATTCGGAAAACAGTTGCCATCTATCCCTTCTTGTCAGACTTTAGACGAGTGCTTGAGATTGGCAATACCAGTGAAGCCTATGATGAACTCTTCCGATATTTCAAGTTTCACGATCCCTTCCATGAAACAGAGGAGGAAATCATGGCGACTCTTGCCTATATCGATGTGAAAAATCTTGCCCATCGCATTCAAGGTGAGGTCAAGATGATTACGGGCTTGGATGACGATGTCTGCTATCCTATTACCCAGTTTGCTATTTACAACCGTCTGACCTGCGAGAAGGCCTATCGCATCATGCCAGAGTATGCTCACGAAGCCATGAATGTTTTTGTCAATGACCAAATTTATAACTGGCTCTGTGGTAGTGAGATTCCTTTTAAGTACGTAAGATAATGAATGAGAGAGCCCCCGGAGCTCTCTTTTTTATGTCCAAAACCTGAAAGTACTTTTAGAAAATTTAAAATATTAAAATATTCTCAAAAGTAAAATCTATTCTGAAGGAACACAGATATAAATATAAGACTTTATTGTATAATAAAGGAAAAGTCACTTGTGAAAGGAGGAAAAAGGCTGCCGGGTGGTTAAAAACTCGGGCTCAGCAGAAAATGGGAGAGGATTGGGAGCTCTCATTAAGTTGGATATTTTCTTGTAAAACTTGTCTCTTGAAGAGACAATAAAAATTTTTAAAGAAAAAGAAAGCGCTTTATTTTATGAAAAATGAAAGGACAAACATGAATTACAAATCTTTAGATCGGAAACAGCGATACGGAATTCGAAAATTTGCAGTTGGGGCGGCATCTGTAGTGATTGGTACAGTAGTATTTGGAGTAAATCCAGTCTTAGCCCAAGAGCAAGCCAATGCAGCAGGAGCCAATACAGAAACTGTCGAACCTGGTCAAGGTTTATCAGAGTTACCAAAAGAAGTGTCCTCGGGAGATCTTGCTCATTTGGATAAGGATTTGGCTGGCAAATTGGCAGCAGCTCAAGACAATGGTGTTGAGGTGGACCAAGATCATTTGAAAAAAAATGAGAGTGCAGAATCAGAAACCCCATCCTCTACGGAAACCCATACAGAAGAAGCAAATAAGGAAGAGGAATCAGAGGATCAGGGAGCGATTCCTCGTGATTATTACTCAAGAGATTTAAAAAATGCTAATCCTGTCCTTGAAAAAGAAGATGTTGAAACCAATGCAGCAAATGGTCAGAGAGTTGATTTATCAAGTGAACTAGATAAACTAAAGAAACTTCAAAATGCTACAGTTCACATGGAGTTCAAACCAGATGCATCATCTCCACGCTTTTACAATCTCTTCTCTGTATCCAGTGACACCAAGGAAAATGAGTATTTTACTATGTCGGTCCTTGATAATACAGCTCTTATTGAAGGGCGTGGCGCTAACGGAGAGCAGTTCTATGATAAGTATACAGATGCCCCTTTGAAAGTTCGCCCTGGACAATGGAATTCCGTGACCTTTACTGTCGAACAACCGACAGCGGAGTTACCTCATGGTCGAGTTCGTCTCTATGTGAACGGTGTCTTATCTCGAACAAGTCTCAAATCTGGTAACTTCATTAAAGATATGCCAGATGTTAATCAAGCTCAACTTGGAGCAACCAAACGGGGCAATAAAACAGTTTGGGCATCAAACCTACAAGTTCGAAACCTAACCGTTTACGATCGTGCTTTAAGCCCAGATGAAGTTCAAACACGAAGTCAATTATTTGAAAGAGGTGAATTGGAACAGAAACTTCCTGAGGGAGCAAAAGTCACTGAGAAAGAAGACGTATTTGAAGGTGGTAGGAACAATCAACCAAATAAAGATGGTATCAAGAGTTATCGTATCCCAGCTCTTCTCAAGACAGATAAAGGAACGCTGATTGCAGGAACGGATGAAAGACGTTTGCACCATTCTGACTGGGGAGATATTGGGATGGTTGTTCGTCGCAGCTCAGATAATGGAAAAACATGGGGAGACCGAATCGTAATCTCAAATCCTCGTGACAATGAGCACGCTAAACATGCAGATTGGCCATCTCCAGTTAATATTGATATGGCCTTGGTGCAAGACCCTGAAACAAAGAGAATTTTTGCAATTTATGACATGTTCCTTGAAAGTAAGGCAGTATTTTCATTGCCGGGGCAAGCTCCGAAAGCTTATGAACAAGTGGGAGATAAAGTTTATCAAGTTTTATATAAGCAAGGAGAATCAGGTCGCTATACGATTCGAGAAAACGGAGAGGTTTTCGATCCTCAAAATAGAAAGACAGATTATCGTGTTGTCGTTGACCCTAAAAAACCAGCCTATAGCGATAAGGGAGATTTGTATAAAGGGAACGAGCTAATCGGAAATATTTATTTTGAATATAGCGAAAAGAATATTTTTAGAGTTTCCAATACCAACTACCTATGGATGTCCTACAGTGATGACGATGGGAAGACTTGGTCTGCACCAAAAGATATTACTCATGGGATTCGGAAAGATTGGATGCACTTCCTAGGAACTGGACCTGGTACTGGGATTGCCTTACGTACAGGACCTCATAAGGGAAGATTGGTGATTCCAGTTTATACAACAAACAACGTTTCCTACCTAAATGGTTCACAATCATCTCGTGTAATTTATTCAGATGATCATGGTGAAACATGGCAAGCAGGGGAAGCAGTTAATGATAACCGTCCAGTAGGCAACCAAACCATTCATTCTTCAACCATGAATAATCCAGGCGCCCAAAATACGGAGTCGACTGTTGTTCAGTTGAATAATGGGGATCTCAAGCTCTTTATGCGTGGGTTGACTGGTGATCTTCAGGTTGCGACCAGTCATGATGGGGGAGCAACGTGGGATAAGGAAATCAAACGTTATCCTCAAGTAAAAGACGTTTATGTTCAAATGTCCGCTATTCACACCATGCATGAAGGAAAGGAATACATTCTACTCAGCAATGCTGGTGGTCCTGGACGCAACAATGGTTTGGTTCACCTGGCCCGTGTTGAGGAGAATGGTGAGTTGACATGGCTGAAACACAATCCTATACAAAGTGGTAAGTTTGCTTACAACTCACTCCAAGAACTCGGAAATGGCGAATATGGTTTGCTTTATGAACATGCGGATGGCAATCAAAACGATTATACTTTATCCTATAAGAAATTCAACTGGGATTTCTTAAGCAGAGACAGAATTTCTCCTAAAGAAGCAAAAGTAAAATATGCTATCCAAAAATGGCCAGGTATTATTGCCATGGAGTTCGATTCGGAAGTATTGGTCAACAAGGCTCCGACCCTTCAATTGGCAAATGGCAAGACAGCAACCTTTATGACCCAGTACGATACAAAAACTCTCCTATTCACAATAGATCCAGAGGATATGGGTCAAAGAATTACAGGTCTAGCTGAGGGTGCAATTGAAAGCATGCACAATTTACCAGTTTCTTTAGCTGGCTCTAAACTAAGCGATGGTATTAATGGCAGTGAAGCTGCTATCCATGAGGTGCCGGAGTACACAGGTGGTGTCAATGCAGAGGAAGCAACGGTTCATGAAGTTCCGGAGTATACAGGTCCAATGGCAACAGTAGGTGAAGAAGCAGCTCCAACGGTTGAAAAACCTGAATTCACAGGTGGTGTCAATGCAGAGGAAACCCCAGTGGCAGAGATACCAGAGTACACTGGACCATTGGCAACAGTAGGTGAAGAACCAGCTCCAACAGTAGAAAAAACAGAATTCACTGGTGGAGTCAATGCTGTTGAGGCAGCAGTCCATGAACTTCCAGAGTTCAAGGGTGGAGTCAATGCAGTTCTAGCAGCCTCAAACGAGCTTCCGGAATATAGAGGAGGTGCTAACTTTGTCTTGGCAGCTTCAAATGACCTGCCAGAGTATAAGGGTGGTGTCAATGGCGTTGAGGCAGCAGTCCATGAAGTGCCAGAGTACAAGGGAGACACTAATCTAGTATTAGCAGCTGCAGACAACAAATTGTCTCTAGGCCAAGATGTGACCTATCAAGCGCCAGCAGCTAAACAAGATGAACTTCCAAATACGGGAAGCAAGGAAACAAACTCACTGATTTCCCTTGGTCTTGCAGGTGTTCTTTTATCCTTGTTTGCATTTGGCAAGAAGAGAAAAGAATAATAAGTAAAAGCTTTTTGAGTAGGTCTCAGAAGAGGTAGCAGGTTTTTCAGCCTGCTATCTTTTTTGACGACATTCAGGTTGATTCAAAATCATAAGAAGTCTGAAACTACTTTCAGGATAGTCTGTTCTATAAAATAGTTTTGAAACTGAAATCTATTCTACCACAAGCTATTGAAAGCGCTTAACAAATGATATATAATAAGCCCATAAGAACAAGAAAGGGAGGAAAGAGGATGCCACAGATCAGCAAAGAAGCCTTGATTGAACAAATCAAAGATGGAATCATTGTCTCTTGCCAGGCACTTCCTCACGAACCGCTTTATACAGAAGCGGGAGGAGTCATTCCCTTGCTAGTCAAAGCGGCTGAGCAAGGTGGAGCAGTCGGTATCCGAGCAAACAGTGTTCGCGATATCAAGGAGATTAAGGAGGTTACGAAACTCCCGATTATCGGGATTATCAAACGTGACTATCCGCCACAGGAGCCATTCATTACAGCTACTATGAAAGAAGTGGATGAATTGGCTGAACTCGATATTGAGGTCATTGCTCTGGATTGTACCAAACGTGAACGTTACGACGGTTTGGAAATTCAAGACTTTATTCGACAAGTCAAAGAAAAGTATCCGCATCAACTCTTAATGGCTGATACTAGCACGTTTGAAGAGGGTATAGCAGCAGTTGAAGCAGGAATTGATTTTGTTGGAACAACCCTATCAGGTTACACCTCTTATAGTCCTAAGGTAGATGGTCCAGACTTTGAACTGATCAAAAAACTGTGTGAAGCAGGTGTGGATGTCATCGCTGAAGGGAAAATTCATACACCAGAACAAGCTAAGCAAATCCTTGAATATGGAGTGCGAGGTATCGTTGTTGGTGGAGCTATCACTAGACCAAAAGAGATTACGGAACGCTTTGTTGCCGGTCTAAAATAACACAATCTCAAAAAAGAGGAGAGTGGTCGATGCGTCGGACAAAATGAAAACGTATACAAATATAAAGAACTCATTATCCAATATGGATACGCTTATCAATTAGGAGAATACAAATGAAATTTAGAAAACTAGCTTGTACAGTACTTGCGGGTGCTGCGATTCTTGGCCTTGCGGCTTGTGGTAACTCTGGTGGAAGTAAAGATGCTGGAAGCTCTAGTAGCGATAGCGGAAAAACAGAAATCACTTGGTGGGCATTCCCAGTCTTCACACAAGAAAAAACTGGTGACGGTGTTGGAACTTATGAAAAATCAATCATCGAAGCTTTTGAAAAAGCAAATCCAGATGTAAAAGTGAAATTGGAAACCATCGACTTCAAGTCAGGTCCAGAAAAGATCACAACAGCTATCGAAGCGGGAACAGCGCCAGACGTACTCTTTGACGCACCAGGACGTATCATCCAATACGGTAAAAACGGTAAATTGGCTGAGTTGAACGACCTCTTCACAGACGAATTCGTCAAAGATGTCAACAACGAAAACATCGTACAAGCAAGTAAGGCTGGAGACAAAGCTTACATGTATCCAATCAGTTCAGCTCCATTCTACATGGCTATGAACAAGAAAATGTTGGAAGATGCAGGAGTTGCAAACCTTGTAAAAGAAGGTTGGACAACTGATGACTTTGAAAAAGTTTTGAAAGCGCTTAAAGATAAAGGATATACACCAGGTTCATTGTTCAGTTCTGGTCAAGGGGGAGACCAAGGAACACGTGCCTTCATCGCAAACCTTTATGGCGGTTCTGTAACAGACAAAGACGTAACCAAATATACAACAGACGATCCTAAATTCGTCAAAGGTCTTGAAAAAGCTGCTAGCTGGATTAAAGACGGTTTGTTGAACAACGGTTCACAATTTGACGGTGGAGCAGACATCCAAAACTTTGCCAACGGTCAAACTTCATACACAATCCTTTGGGCACCAGCTCAAAACGGTATCCAAGCGAAACTCTTGGAAGCAAGTAAGGTAGATGTGGTTGAAGTACCATTCCCATCAGACTCTGGTAAACCATCTCTTGAATACCTTGTAAACGGATTTGCAGTATTTAACAACAAAGACGATAAGAAAATCGCAGCTGCTAAGAAATTCGTTCAATTCATCGCAGATGACAAAGAATGGGGTCCTAAAGACGTAGTTCGTACAGGTGCCTTCCCAGTTCGTACTTCATTTGGCAAACTTTATGAAGACAAACGTATGGAAACAATCAGTGGCTGGACTAAATACTACTCACCATATTACAACACTATCGATGGATTTGCTGAAATGAGAACACTTTGGTTCCCAATGTTGCAATCTGTATCAAATGGTGACGAAAAACCAGCAGATGCTTTGAAAGCCTTCACTGAAAAAGCTAACGAAACTATCAAAAAAGCTACAAAACAATAAGCACTAAGTCAGATTGATTCCCCCCTTTTCCCTGTGCACTATGGTGTAAGAAAAGGGGGACTTTTGTTTGAAATGGTAGGAACTGTCACGAAACTAAAATGAAGTTCTTACATAAGCGAATCTTAAAAAATTTCATTTTGGTTTTAAAACAGTTCAAGAAAATCAAAAACTATTCTATTTGAAAGAGAGGTGCCGACTGTGAAAGTCAATAAAATTCGTATGCGGGAAACAGTGATTTCCTACGCTTTCCTAGCACCAGTGTTATTCTTCTTTGTCATCTTTGTCTTGGCTCCTATGATTATGGGATTCATTACAAGTTTCTTTAACTACTCCATGACGAAATTTGAGTTTGTGGGCTTGGACAACTACATTCGCATGTTTAAAGACCCTGTCTTTGTGAAGTCTTTGATCAATACCGTTATCCTGGTTATTGGATCTGTTCCGATTGTGGTTCTCTTCTCGCTCTTTGTAGCATCTCAAACCTATCATCAAAATGCCATTGCCCGTTCTTTCTATCGTTTCGTCTTCTTCCTTCCTGTAGTTACAGGTAGTGTTGCCGTAACGGTTGTATGGAAATGGATCTATGACCCCCTATCAGGGATTCTAAACTTTGTCCTTAAGTCAAGCCACATCATCAGCCAAAACATTTCTTGGCTGGGTGACAAAAACTGGGCTTTGCTAGCGATTATGATCATCCTTTTGACAACATCTGTTGGTCAACCGATTATCCTTTATATCGCTGCAATGGGGAATATTGACAACTCACTTGTTGAAGCAGCGCGTGTTGACGGTGCGACTGAATTTCAAGTCTTCTGGAAGATCAAATGGCCTAGCCTTCTTCCAACAACTCTTTACATCGCGATCATTACAACCATCAACTCTTTCCAATGTTTCGCCTTGATTCAGCTCTTGACTTCTGGTGGTCCAAACTACTCAACAAGTACCTTGATGTACTACCTTTACGAAAAAGCCTTCCAATTGACAGAGTACGGCTATGCCAATACCATCGGTGTCTTCTTGGCCGTGATGATTGCCATTGTCAGCTTTGCTCAATTCAAGATCCTCGGAAACGACGTAGAATACTAAAGAAAGGAGACAGTTATGCAACCTACACAAAAGAAACCTTTAACAGCTTTCACTGTTATTTCAACGATTATCTTGCTCTTGTTGACCGTACTGTTCATCTTTCCATTCTACTGGATCTTGACAGGGGCCTTCAAATCACAGCCTGATACCATTATGATTCCGCCACAGTGGTTCCCTAAAATGCCAACCATGGAGAACTTCCAACAACTCATGGTGCAAAACCCTGCTATGCAGTGGATGTGGAACTCTGTATTTATCTCACTAGTAACTATGTTCCTAGTCTGTGTAACCTCTTCTCTAGCAGGTTATGTCTTGGCTAAGAAACGTTTCTATGGTCAACGCATCCTCTTTGCAGTCTTTATCGCTGCCATGGCACTTCCAAAACAAGTTGTCCTTGTACCATTGGTACGTATCGTCAATTTCATGGGAATTCACGATACACTTTGGGCAGTTATCTTGCCTTTGATCGGATGGCCATTTGGGGTATTCCTTATGAAACAGTTCAGCGAAAACATCCCAACAGAATTGCTTGAATCAGCTAAAATCGACGGTTGTGGTGAGATTCGTACCTTCTGGAGCGTAGCCTTCCCTATCGTGAAGCCAGGATTTGCAGCCCTTGCAATCTTTACCTTCATCAATACTTGGAACGACTACTTCATGCAGTTGGTTATGTTGACTTCACGTCAAAACTTGACTATCTCACTCGGGGTTGCGACCATGCAGGCCGAAATGGCAACCAACTATGGTTTGATCATGGCAGGTGCAGCTCTTGCAGCAGTGCCAATCGTAACCGTCTTCCTTGTCTTCCAAAAATCCTTCACTCAAGGGATCA
The DNA here is from genome assembly GCF_001810825.1 of Streptococcus sp. HMSC076C08. Taxonomy (GTDB): domain Bacteria; phylum Bacillota; class Bacilli; order Lactobacillales; family Streptococcaceae; genus Streptococcus. Next base: position 88,092 of record NZ_KV802734.1, read on the forward strand.
CTATGGGAGCGGTCAAAGGTTAAGAAAAGTAAATTAGTGTATCAAGATTGCAGAAGTGGTCTTGACATGCCATGGAAATATAGAGTTATAAGTGTCTACAAAATGGAGAGTATGCAGTTACTTCGTGAAGTTTTGTCAGACACTTATAAACTTAAAAATGAACTCTTTTCATGATACTAGTTAGAGTAGGTTCGTTTTAGGGTAACTATTTCCCGCTTTAGTGGTATCTAAGATAAGCAATTAACGCTTATCTTAGACGGAATTTTTGAGACTGACGATGAAGGAGTGAAAGGCTCAAAAATTAGGAATGAAATTCCGAAGGAATTTGCTTCCGTCCGCACTATTACAGGGAAATAGAGAAAGGATAATTCGAAACTGAAAAATAGTAACTATCAGAAACGAAGGAAACAGTATGATTTTTGACGATTTGAAAAACATCGCCTTTTACAAAGGAATCCATCCCAATCTAGACAAGGCTATCGACTATCTCTATCAGCACCGTAAGGATTCTTTCGAACTCGGTAAGTATGAGATTGACGGGGACAAGGTCTTTCTAGTTGTTCAGGAAAATGTCCTCAATCAAGCTGAAAATGATCAATTTGAGCACCATAAGAACTATGCAGACTTGCATTTGCTGGTAGAAGGACATGAATATTCGAGCTACGGTTCACGTATCAAAGACGAGGCAGTAGCATTCGACGAAGTGAGCGACATTGGTTTTGTCCATTGTCATGAACGCTACCCAATCTTGTTGGGCTATCACAATTTTGCGATTTTCTTCCCCGGAGAACCACACCAGCCAAATGGCTACGCAGGGATGGAAGAAAAGGTTCGCAAGTATCTCTTTAAAATTTTGATTGATTAAAAGAATCAGGAGGAGCAAACATGGCACAAAAAGGAGTAAGCCTTATCAAGGCAGCATTTGATACAGATAATTTTCTCATGCGTTTCAGTGAGAAGGTCTTGGATATTGTGGCAGTCAATCTTCTTTTTGTCGTCTCTTGTTTGCCCATCGTGACGATTGGAGTGGCGAAAATCAGCCTCTATGAGACTATGTTCGAGATTAAGAGAAGCAGACGGGTACCAGTCTTTAGAACTTATATAAGGGCCTTCAAGCAAAATCTGAAACTGGGGCTTCAGTTGGGTCTGTTAGAGTTGGGCATTGTGTCATTAAGCCTTCTAGACCTCTATCTCTTCTGGGGACAGACTGCTTTGCCTTTCCAGATTGTGAAAGCAATTTGTTTGGGGATTCTCATCTTCCTCACTCTCGTGATGCTGGCTAGCTATCCCATCGCTGCGCGCTATGATTTGTCTTGGAAAGAAGTGCTGCAAAAAGGGCTTATCTTGGCAAGTTTTAACTTTCCATGGTTCTTCCTCATGTTAGCCATTCTCTTTCTTATTGTGATGGTTCTTTATCTATCCGCCTTCACTCTCCTTTTGGGTGGGTCAGCTTTTATCCTCTTTGGTTTTGGTTTGCTAGTCTTTCTCCAAGTAGGATTGATGGAGAAAATTTTCGCAAAATACCAGTAGGATGAGATCTTTCTGAAACTACTTTCAATCGTTATAGTTTCTAAAATACAAGTAGAAACTAAAATCTAAGTGTATACAAGATATTGAAAGCGATTTTCACAAGGTGTATACTAAACTTGTAAAAAATAGAACTGCTCTCAGCAGAAAAAAGAAATCTTAGGAGAAAATCTATGTCAGATTTGAAAAAATACGAAGGTGTCATTCCAGCCTTCTACGCATGTTACGATGATCAAGGAGAAGTAAGCCCAGAGCGCACACGTGCTTTGGTTCAATACTTCATTGATAAAGGAGTTCAAGGTCTTTATGTCAATGGTTCTTCTGGTGAATGTATCTACCAAAGTGTGGCAGATCGCAAATTGATTTTGGAAGAAGTCATGGCAGTTGCCAAAGGAAAATTGACTATCATCGCCCATGTTGCCTGCAACAATACCAAAGATAGTATGGAACTTGCTCGCCACGCAGAAAGTTTGGGTGTAGATGCCATTGCAACGATTCCACCGATTTACTTCCGTTTGCCAGAATACTCAGTTGCTAAATACTGGAACGATATCAGTTCTGCAGCTCCAAACACAGACTATGTTATCTACAACATTCCTCAATTAGCAGGTGTTGCTTTGACTCCAAGCCTTTACACTGAAATGTTGAAGAATCCTCGTGTTATCGGTGTTAAGAACTCTTCTATGCCAGTTCAAGATATCCAAACCTTTGTCAGCCTTGGTGGAGAAGACCACATCGTATTCAATGGCCCAGATGAACAATTCCTAGGTGGTCGCCTCATGGGTGCCAAAGCTGGTATTGGTGGTACTTATGGTGCAATGCCAGAACTCTTCTTGAAACTCAATCAGTTGATTGCTGAAAAAGATTTGGAAACAGCGCGTGAATTGCAGTACGCTATCAATGCGATCATTGGTAAATTGACTGCTGCACATGGAAATATGTACGGTGTGATCAAAGAAGTCTTGAAGATCAATGAAGGACTTAACATTGGATCAGTTCGTTCACCATTGACGCCAGTGACTGAAGAAGATCGTCCAGTTGTAGAAGCAGCTGCAGCCTTGATTCGTGAAACCAAGGAGCGCTTCCTCTAATCCATAAGGAGGTATTTATGACACACTACGTTGCAATTGATATCGGTGGAACCAACATCAAATATGGTTTGATTGACCAAGAAGGCCAACTTGTTGAATCGCATGAAATGCCAACCGAGGCGCATAAGGGTGGACCTCATATCTTACAAAAGACAAAAGATATCGTAGCCAGCTATTTAGAAAAAGGCCCAGTAGCAGGTGTTGCCATTTCTTCTGCAGGAATGGTGGATCCTGATAAGGGGGAAATTTTCTACGCTGGTCCTCAGATTCCCAACTATGCAGGAACCCAGTTCAAGAAGGAAATCGAGACGAGTTTTAATATTCCTTGCGAGATTGAGAATGACGTCAATTGTGCAGGTCTGGCTGAGGCAGTATCTGGTTCAGGCACGGGAGCGAGTGTCACTCTTTGCTTGACCATTGGAACCGGTATCGGTGGTTGCTTGATTATGGGTGGGAAGGTCTTCCATGGATTTAGTAATTCAGCCTGCGAAGTTGGTTATATGCACATGCAGGATGGAGCTTTTCAGGATCTTGCTTCTACGACAGCCCTGGTAGAATATGTAGCAGCAGCTCATGGTGACTCAGTTGATCAGTGGAATGGCCGACGCATTTTCAAGGAAGCTACTGAAGGAAACAAGATCTGTATGGCTGGTATTGACCGCATGGTAGACTATTTAGGAAAAGGTCTGGCAAATATTTGCTACGTTGCCAATCCAGAAGTGGTCATTCTCGGTGGCGGGATCATGGGGCAAGAGGCTATCCTCAAACCGAAGATCCGCACAGCCTTGAAGGCGGCCTTGGTGCCAAGCCTAGCTGAAAAAACACGATTAGAATTTGCCCATCACCAAAACACAGCAGGGATGTTGGGAGCCTATTATCATTTCAAAACAAAACAATCCTAGTTTGGAGCTATAGAATTAAGAAAAACACTGAATCACTACTCGAGTGAAAACTGTTTTGCTTAATTCTTTTTTTATTGAAAAATTTAAGCCAAAGGAGGTAATCGTGAGAAACTAGGAGAAAATAACCACCTTGAATGAAAGGTTAGGCCGAGATAAAGAACTACAAGGCGAGAGCAATTCTATCATCCATTGAATTGATATTTAGCTTGAGTAAATGGGAAAATGTGGAAAAATGATATAATGAGATGGATGAAAAATTGACAAATTAGAATTTCTAGAGGTGAGAAAATGTAATGGCAACTGATTCACCTGAAATCGAAATCATATAAAATTACGAGGAGATTGTAAGATGAACAATTATATAAAATTAAATGAAGATAGATGGAATAATGTAAAAAATGACTATACTGAGCCATTGACACAGGAAGAATTAGAAGAAGTTAGAAAGCATCCAATTTCTGTTGCCTTAACTGTTGGGAAAAAAGTTCCGATAGAATGGTTTGAAAAAGCAAACGGGAAAAAGATATTAGGGTTAGCTTGTGGTGGTGGACAGCAGGGTCCCGTTTTTGCTGCAAAAGGTTATGATGTCACCATTATGGATTTTTCTAAATCACAATTAGAAAGAGATGAGTTGGTTGCTAAAAGAGAAGGCTTAAAAATCAATACGGTTCAAAGCGATATGACAAAACCATTTCCATTTGAAAATGAAACTTTTGATATTATTTTTAATCCAGTTTCAAATGTATATATAGAAGATTTAGAAAACATGTATAAAGAAGCCTCTCGCGTATTGAAAAAGGGTGGACTCTTAATGGTCGGATTTATGAATCCTTGGATCTACATGTATGATGCTGACATTGTATGGGACAAACCCGATGAGGAATTGCTTTTAAAGTTTTCACTCCCTTTTAATTCAAGAGAGCTTGAAGAGGAAGGCAAAATCACCATCAATCCAGAATATGGATATGAATTTAGCCATACCTTAGAAAGTCAGATTAGAGGACAACTAAAAAACGGTCTCGCTATGATCGATTTTTATGAATCATGTGATAAAAGGCATCGATTGTCACCTTATGGAAATGATTATATCGCTACACTTTGCATTAAACTATAATCTTATATAACGTACTTCTGAAGAATAGCTCGTTTTATTTTCCTGAAGGGTTAAAATCTAAATCTCACTTTGTCGAAGCAAAACGATTAAATAAAATTAAAGAGAGGAAGTAAAAGCAGCACATAGTCGCTACTTCTTTTTTTGATGTCAAACATTCAAAAATGGAAAGGAGAATTTAAGGAAGAACTGAAAAGCCCAGATAAAAAAGGCATTAGCACAAAGAGAAAGATTGGAAAGACTACCTATGTGCCTACTATCATTTCAAGACAAAACAATCCTAGTTTGGCTCAACCAAACTAGGATTTTCTAACGCGTTTTTGTCTACGATAGCCATTGAGTTTTTTATTTTCCCAATAGCTGTTAAAGATTTTTTCCTTGCTCTCGCGATTGATTTCCAAAAAGTAGGCATAAATCAAATCTATTAAAATGAGCATAGGGAGTTGAGCGGAAATACGCTGGATGTAAGAAGATTGACTATGGCTTGCGACAAGGACTGTTTCGGTATAGGCCTGACTATTTTTATTTGGAGCACTGGTAAAGAGAATGGTTTTGGCACCCATTTCCTTGGCATCCAACAAACTATCGAGGACGGATTGGGTAGTGCCTGATAGGGAAAAACCAAGTACCAGACAATTTTCATCCATGATACTGGTCGTCCACGCAAAGCCATCCTGATCGGTCAAAGCTTCACAGACAACACCTAGACGCATAAAGCGCAGTTTCATCTCACGGGCAATCAGACCAGAACTTCCCGTCCCAAAAAAGTAAACTCGTTCTGCGTTATCGATTAATTGAGCGACGCGTTCCAGTTGTTCTTCGTCGATCAAATCCTGTGTTTGTTCTCGCATGATACTGTAGCTTCGCAAAACACGTTTGGTCAAAGGACTGTGTTTGTGCGAATGAGTGTCCGCTTTACTAGACTGGTGCTGGTATTGAAAGACGAACTCTCGGTAGCCTGTAAAACCACACTTTTTGGCAAAGCGGGTCAAGGCTGCTTGGGAGATATGTAATTTCTGGGTAACTTGCTGAGAAGAGAGATCATCTTGGATTGTTTCAGCTTGCAAAAAATAGCGAGCGATTTCTTGCTCGAGCTCGGTTAATTCTTCAAAATGGAGGTCGATTATGGTTGCGATATCTGGCTTGTTCATGAGGCTCCTTTTTATGAGTCAAAGTCTTAAAAGTTAACGCTTTCCTAACTATCACTATCATTATATCATAGAAAATAGGATAACCAAATAAAAAGGCATTTTCAATTAAAAGTCAAAAAATGCTTCGACTTTTCCAAGAGTTTCTCCGTAAAATATGGTACAATGAAATGTACTGAGCTTCACCTGTTTGCTCTATTATTTTAGGGAAAATAAAGGTGGAAATCGGGAATTTTTCTAGAAAAGAGTCTTAGTTGTATGAGAAAATTTAATAGCCATTCGATTCCGATTCGGCTTAATTTACTATTTGCGATTGTCATCCTGCTCTTTATGGCCATTATTGGTCGATTGTTATACATGCAGGTGCTCAATAAGGATTTTTATGAAACAAAATTGACCTCAGCCAGCCAAACAAGGGTAACAACTAGTTCAGCTCGTGGACAGATCTATGATGCGGCAGGGAAACCCTTGGTAGAAAACACTGTCAAGCAGGTTGTTTCTTTCACACGAAACAATAAAATGACTGCAACTGAATTGAAGGAGACAGCCAAGAAACTTCTCACATATGTAAATGTAACCTCCCCTGATCTGACTGATCGACAGATTGCAGATTATTACTTGGCGGATCAGGATATTTACAAAAAAACAGTCGAATCCTTGCCAAGCGATAAACGCCTGGATTCAGATGGGAACCGCTTATCGGAAGCGACACTTTACAATAATGCGGTTGAAAGCATTGACGTGAGTCAACTTAATTATACAGATGACCAGAAAAAGGAAATCTATCTCTTTAGTCAGCTCAATGCTGTTGAAAATTTTGCGACAGGAACCATTTCTACGGATGCCTTAGATGATACCCAAGTTGCTCTCGTTGCATCAGCGTCCAAGGAATTACCAGGTATCAGCATTTCAACCTCATGGGATCGTAAAGTACTGGATACATCTTTATCGACAATCGTCGGTAGCGTTTCAAATGAAAAGTCAGGACTTCCAGCAGAGGAAGTTGATGCCTATCTCAAAAAAGGGTATTCTCTCAATGACCGAGTGGGAACTTCCTATCTTGAAAAGCAATATGAAGATGTTCTTCAAGGCAAACGCTCCGTCAAAGAAATCCACCTCGACAAACACGGAAATATGGAAAGTGTGGAAAATGTCGAAGAAGGAAGCAAAGGAAACAACATCAAGTTAACGGTTGACCTAGCTTTCCAGAATGGTGTGGACGACCTACTCAAGAGCTACTTCAACTCAGAGTTGGGTAACGGTGGAGCAAAGTACTCTGAAGGAGTCTACGCTGTAGCTCTCAATCCTAAAACCGGTGCAGTTCTGGCCATGTCTGGTGTCAAGCATGATGTCGAATCCGGTAAATTAAGTTCAGATTCGCTTGGAACGATAACCAATGTCTTTGTGCCAGGATCTGTTGTTAAGGCGGCGACCATCAGCTCTGGTTGGGAAAATGGAGTCTTGTCAGGTAATCAAACCTTGACAGACCAGCCGATTGTTTTCCAAGGTTCGGCCCCTATCAATTCATGGTATACCTTGTCCTATGGCTCTTTCCCTATCACAGCAGTTGAGGCTTTGGAATACTCTTCTAATACCTACATGGTTCAAACTGCGCTAGGAATCATGGGACAAACCTACACACCAAATATGACAGTCGCAACGGGACAGTTAGAGACTGCAATGGGCAAATTGCGATCAACCTTCGGGGAATATGGACTCGGAGCTTCAACAGGAATTGACCTCCCAGATGAGTCAACTGGTTTTATACCAAAAGAGTATAATTTTGCTAATTACATTACCAATGCCTTTGGTCAGTTTGATAACTACACCCCAATGCAATTGGCCCAGTACGTTGGAACTATTGCCAACAACGGTGTTCGGATTGCCCCCCACATTGTTGAGGGGATTTATGGAAACAACGAACAAGGTGGCTTAGGGAACTTAATCCAATCTGTTGAAACCAAGGAAATGAATAAAATTAATATTTCTGAGTCTGATGTTTCCATCCTCCAACAAGGATTTTATCAAGTGTCACATGGTGGTAGTGCTTTGACAACCGGTCGTGCCTTTTCAAATGGCGCAGCGGTATCCATTAGTGGAAAAACTGGTACTGCCGAGAGTTATGTTGCGGGAGGTCAAGAAGCTAACAATACTAATGCTGTGGCCTATGCACCATCAGATAATCCTCAAATCGCTGTAGCTGTTGTCTTTCCTCATAACACCAACCTTACAAATGGTGTCGGACCTTCCATTGCGCGCGATATTATCAACCTCTATAACCAACATCATCCAATGAATTAGAAAGGAACATATGCTTTATCCAACACCTATTGCCAAGCTAATTGACAGTTATTCGAAGTTACCGGGTATCGGGATTAAGACGGCTACCCGTCTGGCCTTCTATACTATTGGAATGTCTGATGACGATGTCAATGAATTTGCTAAAAATCTCCTTTCTGCTAAGAGAGAGCTGACCTACTGTTCCATCTGCGGTCGCCTGACTGATGACGATCCTTGCTCTATCTGTACGGATCCGACTCGAGACCAGACAACCATCTTGGTGCTAGAGGATAGTCGCGATGTGGCTGCTATGGAAAATATCCAAGAATACCACGGACTCTATCATGTCTTGCATGGCCTTATTTCTCCGATGAATGGCATCAGCCCAGACGATATCAACCTCAAGAGTCTCATGACCCGTCTCATGGATAGTGAGGTTTCAGAGGTGATCGTAGCAACCAATGCGACAGCGGATGGAGAAGCGACATCTATGTATCTCTCTCGTCTCCTCAAGCCAGCTGGCATCAAGGTCACTCGCCTAGCACGAGGTCTAGCCGTGGGAGCAGATATCGAGTATGCGGACGAAGTCACACTCTTACGAGCCATTGAAAATCGGACAGAGTTGTAGGAGTCAGTAAAAACGTAGCTCATTTTGACACATAAGACAAGCCCTAGGAATTTTTCTTAGGGCTTGTCTTTTTCTGTTTCTCACGAGAGGTGAACAAGCCTTGCTAATAAAACTACTCGAACTATAAGGCATAAGAAAACGGGTTTCCAAAATGACTAGTGACGTCTTTGTCAAACTCATTCACTGAGCGATAGAGTTTATTCTAAGGAGATGAGCGCATTTGCCCTTAGGGTTTGTTTTGAAATCGCACTATTTTTGTGTTATGATATGGTCAATATACAATGAATAAAGGGAGTTTGAAATATGGGTGGAAAGATAAAATCTAGCACGATAGCAGCAGAGGCAGCTATTAATGAATTGGTCGGGTATGACACGAGCAAGAAGCAAAATCAGCAGGTAGAATTTTCGTATACTTCTGAAATTGCTGGGATGGAAGCTGGACGTCAGGCCTGCAATCAAATGCTTCAGGCGGTCAGTGATTTCAGCTCGGCTGTTTTGACCCAAGCAAATAAGTTTCCAGAAATTGCTCATAAGATTGAAAAACGCGACGTAGAGCAGGCTAAGAGGTGGGAACATTAAAAATGGCAGATAAGAACGAAGAAAAACGCTACAAACTTTGGAGAGAAATTGTCAAGATTGACGATAAAGAAGAAAGTCTTCAGACTCTAAAAAGACAATATGAACAGCAGCTAACTCACTTTCACTCAGAAATCCAGAGCATCCACCATCGTATGGCGACTCTATTGGCTCTCTCACCCAGTTCTCGTCAAATGATAGAGCAAATCGAAAGTGAAAATAGAACCATTCAGCGACAGGTCAACTCCTATGTAGATGAGGAACTGGATGAATTGGGAAAACAAACGAAGAAGGCTCGTCGAACTTTCGATGAAGCCAGAGAAGAACTGATATCGGAAAGGAATCGGCTACCATGGGAGTAAAATACAGCGCACAAGAATCACAAGAATTGATTCAGGCCATGACTAACAACCTCCAAGTCGCAAATGAAGTCACGGACCGCTTATCTAGTGGCTGTGATCACCTGATTTCCTCTTTAGACTCAGGTGAGCTGACAGGAGCAGCCTACACAGCTGGTAAAGGTCTCTTCACAGAGATTATCATCCCCAGCATCAAGAAGTTACAAGCAGCGATAGATGATATCCAACTAGAGTTGACTTCCTACAAAAATGCGGATGCTCAGATCTCAGGATATGGTGATTTGGACCTGGACCAACTCAAGGAACTGAAAAAATTGAGGGAAGAGCAGTTAGCTATCGTAGAAGCTCAGATTCAAGCGAGAGAGAACTGGCTAAATCAAATCAAAGACCTCTTTACACTGAATTGGGGGAAAGCCTTCTCTGAGAAGACCATCCTCTACAATACCAAATCTCAAATCGAGTCAGGTATTCAGGATTTGGAAGACAAGATTGAAAAACTAGAATTCTTTGTCTCACAGGTTTCCCAGTATTTCAGTGATAGCCTAGAAGTCCTTAGCTTAGCGATTCAAGGAGCTACGCAACTAAGTAAAATCATTGTCGATAGTGATGGCAACTACTATGCGGACGGTCTGGACATGCGCTGGGTGCAAAAGATGAAGGATGTGAAGATTGTTTCGCATGCCAAAAGAGATTTTCAAGACTCTGAAACTCGTGCAATCAATAAAGCATCAAGGGATATGATGTTATCAGAAGATGGTGATGCCTACTATCGTGCCGAATTAAAGAAGCGCTTAAAAGGTCACGACAAGTCCGAATGGGATAAAATAATTGACGACTACAATCACACTCTTAAGATTGATGAAACAGGGAATATCATTGACATTCATCCCTTGGAGCAAGGCTATGTCGTTTTAAAAAATGGGAAATATGATGATGACTATACTCATTTGGTTAACAAAAAGCTTGATGAACTAAAAGCCCAAAACTTTGAAGCAAATTCAGTCGAATTTTGGAGTGGAGTAGCTCAAATTTTCTCTGGATTGGGAGTTTACTTTGCGAGTGGAGCCCTAGAAGTCTTGAGTGTAATGGCTGGTCCGCCAACAGCAGGGACAAGTATCGTAGCTGGTACCGCAGCATCTGTAACAGGGGTTCAATATGGGAATGTACTGATAGCTAGTGGAGCAGTAACTAGCTTATCAGCTATCACAAAGACGGTTTTACTAAATGGCGAAATTCAGGTTGATTATTCCAGTAACTATGACAGCTGGAAGGCAAATAAACCGACGAGTAAGACCATTTCTGGTAAGGGTGGTAAACTAATTGAAGCTCGAGTAGGAAATCGAAAAGTGAAGCTTCGTGTAGATTGGGAGCCAACTAGTGGTTCTAATGGTGATGGAGTTTTCCAGGTTCAATCTGGAAGTGGTAAATCGGGGTATAGAGTGAATGAGCATATTGACATTAAGAATATTTACAATAAAAACTCAATATGGGATTGGATTAACACTAATGATAACTTAAAAAACCTTAATAAAACTGTTAAAGAAGAAATCTTCAATAGAATTTGGAAAACTTATCAAAATAATTACTGAAATTAGGAGGGAATATGAAACTATATATCAAAAGTGATTTTACGAAAAAAATAGACTTCACAACTAGAGAGCTTGTTTGGAAGATGTGGTTTAAGGAACGGAATGGCAAGAAAATAAGTTTCTCCAATGTTGGTGATGATGCTATGTTACAGGATGATTTTTACTTTGGTGTTCGGTTACACAAATGGTCTTCAGTTGACGAAAGATGGGATAAGGCTCCTTTTATAATTCCTAGTAATCCTTGGTTGTCTTTGGAATATGAGAGTATAACACTTGAATTTGAAAAAACTTTCATTACAGAGTGGAGAGAACGTGGAGATTATCTACGTATCGCAACATCCCATATAGATGTTTTAACCGTAGATAAACGTGCTATGTATATCATGGCAGTCGAGGTAGCTTCTGCTATTGACGGGCAGATCAGTGAGGATGACAAGCAGACCTGGATGGATGTAGAGACATTTAAGGAGTTGCACAAGGATGTTCTTTCACTGACTTATGAT
>NZ_KV802734.1:99905-102051 GCF_001810825.1 Streptococcus sp. HMSC076C08
GGATGTTCTTTCACTGACTTATGATGAAGCGGTTGAAATTAGTTTGGAAGAATTAAAGACAATGATACCAGTAAGAGATCCGCTATGGGAAGAAGAAGAACGGCTTCGCGAAGAATATATTAAAATCCATGGTGAACGTGTTTATGACGACGAGGAAGATGAGTGAGATTATACATCAAAGGTGATTACACCAAAGAAATTCCATTTGATTACATGGAACTAGCGAAAAGGATGTGGTTTGAGGAAAAAGATGGAATAGAGCCGGATTTGTCGTATGCTGGGTTTCTAGAACTACCAATCGAGAAACTTTCTATTCATTTAGAATTAGATAAGGAAACTCATGATGATAGGTGGAAAAGTGTTCAGATTAAGGAAGGGATAAAATATGATTTTTTATCCCATAAGTCAGAATATATACAGCTAGATTACGAAGATGCAATGATGTCGGATTTTCGTGAGAAAGGTGAATGTTTAAGAATTTCTTCTAAGCACCTTGACCTTCTCACTGTTGATAAACGAGCTATGTATATTATGGCCATTGAAATTGCGACTGCTATTGATGGTCAGATTAGCGAAGATGATAAAGAGAGCTGGTTAAGTGTGGAGGAATTTAAAAAACGGCATGAGGATATCCTTTCGATGAGTTATGAAGAGGCTAATGAGCTGAGTTTGGAAGAAATTCCGTTTATGGATGATGTGAGAGACCCAGTTTGGGAAGAAGACGACCGCAGGAATGAAGAATACATCAAAATCCATGGCGAGCCAGTTTATGACGACGAGGAAGAATGAAATTATACTTAAAAGGCGATTATACAAAAAGAGTACCTTATGGTTATTTGGAACTAGCTGGCAAAATGTGGTTTCCAGAAGATGAGCAAATTTCTTACTCAAATGCTGGGAACAATGATGCATTACAAGAAGATTTTTTCTCAAATTTATCCTTGAGGAAAAGCACTGCTGATAAGAGATGGTCTAGTGTCCCCCTAAAGGAAGGGGTAAGAAGTCTCTTTTCACATATTAAAGAATGTATTGAAATTAATTTTGAAGATGCATTTGCTACAGATTATAATGAAAAGGGTGACTATCTCCGTATTTTAACCACCCATCTAGAAATTTTGACAGTTGATAAACGGGCTATGTATATTATGGCGCTTGAGATTGCAAAGGTGATTGACGGGCAAATTAGCGAGGATAATAAGAAGACATGGCTAACAGTCGAGGAGTTTAGGAAAAAGCACGAGGCTATTCTATCTCTGACTTTTGAAGAAGCAAATGAACTAAGTTTGACAGAAATTCAAACGATGGATGTTGTAGACGACCCTCTTTGGGAGGAAGAAGCTAATCGTCGAAAAGAATACATACTAGCACATGGAGGCGATATCTCAGATTTATGAGACTATATATTAAAGGTGATTACACCAAAGAAATTCCATTTGATTATTTAGAACTAGCGAAGAGAATGTGGTTTGAAAGTTATCAAGGAGAAGGCATCCCACTCTCCTATTCTGGTTTTCTTCAAATCAGAGATAGGAATGATATAGCAATTCATCTAAAACTAGATAAGCAGGATTGTGATGAACGTTGGTTGCATGTTCCGATACAAGAAGGGATAAAATACCGTTTTTATTCACAAATTGATGAAGATCTAAATTTGGAATTTGAGAATGCTTATGTAACTGATTTTCGCGAAAATGGAGACTTTTTGCGTTTGGCTTCTACCCATCTTGAATTGCTCACTCTTGATAAAAGAGCGTTCTATATCATGGCCATTGAGATTGCTACAATCTTGAATGGACAAATTAGCGAAGATGACAAGAAAACATGGATAACAATCGAGGAATTCAAGGAAAAACATAAAGATATCTTATCTCTAACCTTTGAGGAAGCAAATGAGATGAGTTTGGAAGAAATTCAAACGATTGATGCTATTGACGATCCCATCTGGGAAGAATTAGATAGGGAGCGTGAGGAGTATATCCGAATCCATGGAGAGGTAGAGTTGGACGACGAGGAAGATGAGTGAGAATATATATCAAAAGTGATTTTAAGCAAAAAATAACCTTTACGACAAGAGAGCTTGTTTGGAAAATGTGGTTTAAAGAAAGAAATGGTCAAGAAATAAGTTTCTCAAATGTCGGGGATGATG
>NZ_KV802734.1:102151-122393 GCF_001810825.1 Streptococcus sp. HMSC076C08
AGTTTCTCAAATGTCGGGGATGATGAGATGCTGCAAGATGATTTTTATTTCGGAGCAGAGTTGCGCAAATGGGCTTCAGTTGATGAAAGATGGGATAAGGCTCCTTTTATAATTCCGAGCAATCCTTGGTTGTCCTTGCAATATGAAGATATTGAACTTGAATTTGAACATGCCTTTATTTCCGACGACCGCGAAAAAGGGGAGTTTCTTAGAATTGCCTCAACTCATGTAGATATTTTAATGGTTGACAAGCGCGCTTTATACGTTATGGCTATTGAAGTAGCATCTGCCATTGATGGTCAGATTAGCGAAGACGGCAAGCAAAGTTGGCTAAGTGTAGAAGAATTTAAGGAATATCACAAGGATGTTCTTTCACTGACTTATGATGAAGCTGTTGAAATCAGTTTGGAAGAATTAAAGACAATGGTACCGGTAAGAGATCCTCTATGGGAAGAGGAAGAACGCCTTCGCGAAGAATATATCAAAATCCATGGCGAACGTGTTTATGATGATGAGGAAGACGAGTGAGACTATATATCAAAGGTGATTATACTAGAAAAGTGTCATTTGGCTACAGAGAACTCGCATGGAAAATGTGGTTTAAAGAAAGAAATGGTAAAAAAATAAGTTTCTCAAATGTCGGGGATGATGAGATGTTGCAAAATGACTTCTATTTATCTTTACGGTTAGATAAGTGGGGAGCAAGTGGCTCTCGTTGGAAAGATGTCAAGGCAAAAGGGGGCAGTGCAATCAATTCCCAAAAATATGAAAATATTGATTTGGATTATGAAGGAAGTTATGAAAGCGACGGTAGAGAAAAGGGTGCTTATCTAAGAATCGCTTCGAATTATCTAGATGTATTAACAGTTGATAAACGAGCTATGTATATTATGGCACTTGAAATTGCGACTGCGATTGATGGGAAAATTAGTGAAGATGATAAGAAAACATGGCTAACAATCGAGGAATTCAAGGAAAAGCACCAAGATATCTTATCTCTGACTTTTGATGAAGCAAATGAGATGAGCTTAGAAGAAATTCAAATAATCGACGCTATTGATGATCCCATCTGGGAAGAGTTGGATAGAAAACGTGAAGAGTATATCCGAATCCATGGAGAGATAGAGTTGGACGACGAGGAAGAATGAAATTATATTTAAAAGGTGATTACACCAAGACTGATTTTTATGAAGAGTTTAAAGAAATGGCTCAAAAAATGTGGTTCAAAGAGCGAAAAGGAATTCCACTTGATTTTTCCTATGCTTGGGATGAAGATTTACATTTGAATTTACGGTTGGATAAATTTAAATATAATGACGAACGTTGGGAGAGTGCAAATTTTAATACAAATATAAACCCTTGGAAGACATTTGAATATGAAAACTTGACATTGGATCTAGAAAATTCTTATGAAAGCGATGGACGTGAGAAAGGTGATTGTTTGCGGATTATTTCCACTCATCTAGATATTCTAACGGTTGATAAGCGAGCGCTCTATATCATGGCGATTGAGGTAGCATCTGCCATTGACGGTCAAATCAGCGAAGACGACAAAGAAACATGGCTGAGTATTGAAGAATTTAAAACGAAACATGCAGACCTGCTGAATTTGACCTACGACGAAGCAGTCGATATTAGTTTGGAAGAACTAGAGGTTATGGAGGCGATTGATGAACCCCTTTGGGATGAATTACACAGAGGATGGGAAGAATACATCAAAATCCATGGTGAACGAATTTATGACGACGAGGAAGACGAGTGAGAATATATAATCCCACCTATTTGAAAGAGAGTGTTGATAGGGGAAAGGCGAATGTTAGATAAAGTAAAACAGTTTAAGTGGTTGATTGTATTGTCCTTGTTCCTATTAGCGATTCCTTTATATTTTACTTACAATCATTTCCAACAATCTAGTGCTTTAAAAGAAGCTTTTGAAAAAAATGAAAGAATTGAAGTTCTTCATCGTTTGACATCATCAGAAAAATATGCGTCTGACATCCACAAGGCAGGATATACTATTCCTTCTGACGGAGCTATTCGATTGGATGGAGTTATTTATCCATTAGAAATAGAAGGAGAGTTACATTTGAAAATTAGCCCTCCAAAAGAGGATGCTAAGGATTTTCAGTTATTTTTCATCACACAGGTTAATGAAAAACAAACACATATAACTTTCATTTTAGATAAAAATCTGAATTTAATTTATTCCAGCTATTCTCAGCAAAATGGAAACGGGAAAAGAGAGATTGTTTCTGTCTCACAAGCCGAAGAAGATTACTTGTTGAGAAGTGTTCAAAGCGAGATTGATGACTTCATGAAAAAAATGTATCAAACCTTGTATGGTTAGATTGTTTGAGAAAGTAACTTCTTGCTCAACGCAATGCTGTATGAACAAGACTTCTAAGATTACTTAGACAGAGGGGGTGAACAGAATGTCGGGACTTAAAAAAATACTGATCGTTATTGGTTCTGTAATTGCCTTAGCTACTGGCTTGAATCTTTATTTTCAGTATCAAAACCACCAAGAATATATGCAATTAAAAACCTCCTTTGAAGAGAGGGACAATATAGCCGTCTTACAACGTTTAATGGCGTCAGAAAAATATGCGTCTGATATCCGTAAAGCGGGTTATGTCGTTCCTCCCGATGGTGCTATTCGTTTGGATGGAGGAATTGACTCCATAGAGATAAAAGGAGACATCAATTTGGATATCTCAAATCCGGGACGGAATGGGGTTACTGTTTATTTTAGAATGGAGATAGATGGTAAAATAACTAGCGTACTATATGAATTGGATAAGAACTTTGATATAGTTTCTAGCAGCTACTTTCAATTTAATGAAAAAAATATAAAAGAGAGTGTGAACATCTCTCAATCCGAAGAAGAACGCCTATTAAAGATTGTTCAAAAAGAGCTTGATGGCTTCATGAAAAAGATGTATCAAACCTTGTATGGATAGTTTGCCAGAGAAAGTAACTTCTTGCTCAACACAATGCTGTATGAACAACGGGGTGTGTTGAGGGATTTTACTAGAAAAAGATACCGTAGATGAGATACAAAAAAATTACCCAAGTACTTATAATTTCATTCGAAATATTGAAACAGGGAATCAAGAGTTGACAGAGATGAGGTGATTAGATGAAGAAGAGAAAATTTGTAATTTTTTCGTTGCTAATAGTTCTATTATTATCTTTCTCTGGTTTTCAGTACTATAAATATCAGAGAGTTCATAATATTTTTAATGAAATATACTACGAAGAAAGTGATTATCACAATTATACATTTCTCTGGAAAGGACGAGCTTTTTATAAGTTAAAAAGTTTAAAATTTGTGGACAACGATTCTCAAGAAATTTCTATTCATTCTATTGATTATAAAAGTGTAGATTTACCAAATACTATTCAATCTCTAGGTTATTATTTTTAATTTGGATTTCAGGAGATGACGAAAGTTGGGATAGAGATGCGTTTGAGACTGCCAGATACAGAGACAACCATAAATGTAGATTACCTGTACGATGTAAACAATCGGCAATTAGAACGGTTTATGTGGTACTATGATGATGAGAGTACAGGATATTTTCAGTAGTCTCAAGTAGAGGACTTTCTTGCCAAACGCGGTAAGACTGTTGATGAGATTCGCAAGGAAGCAGACAATGTACTCCGTAATAAAGTCCTTAAAGACTGGACCACTATCTACTCTAGTCGTTTTAGCACAGATAATTGGGGAGAAGTGACAGTTAAGGATATATGGAGAACAGAATAACAAACGAAACGGCGAGGCAATAGTGTTATACAGGTGGGGTGCTATGACAGAGTTCTTAAGAATATTTTATTTTATTCGATAGCTTTGGTCTGCTTTCTTTTGGTGTGACGAAAGAAACTCCCTATACTATCACCATCACCAATGTAGACAACAAGCCAGCTTACTTTGAAGCTCAAGTGGTGGATCGGTAGATTTAGGAACCGTAAACTAGGCCTCAGTTGTTGTAATTGTTTGGTAAAGGAGACTTATTTGCTTTGAAAGTAACAATCAGCTTGTTTCTTTCGAATATGCAAGAGAGGCTCTAGTGGCGAATACTAGTCAAAATGTCAAAAAAGATTTAGATAAACCTAATCCCGCAGTTGGAGAGTAAAATGTTAAAAAGAATAAGAAACTATTATAAAAACAAACCAACTCAAGCTGTCCTAATGCTCATAGTTCTTATTTGGTCAGTATATGAGATTGGTGCGACCAGCTTGGCAAGTAACTCGGCATTAACTAAGGAATTCATGCATAGTCGGTATGTTATAGTTTGGCCAATGGTAGATAAGAAAATGAAATTATACCATTATGCGGAAGAATGGACTAATGACGTTTTAGTTGGAATGATGCATTTAGACTATGGAAATATAAGAATAACTAGTTTTCCTAAAAAATGGGAGAGTGAAGCTGAAGTTTACTATACGCTGTCTCAGGATGAGTATGCTGATAGAGTATATTTTTTCTTAGACGAGCCAATTTCCAAAGCCTATATCAGCAGATTAGAACAAAATTATTATTTGATTTCAAAGAATGCAGTTGCTATTAAAGAGGAAACAGGTAAAACGGTTGAACAGTTAGTTCAAGAAGTGGGGAATGCAAGGAAAACCTTCTTATCAGTTCTTGGAAAGATGAAAATCCTTCGTTTGGTTTATTTGATTCTTCGTATGATAGTATTGTTGCAGTGTATCAGGTGGTCGGGTCAGCGTAGAAAAAGGAAAGAGAACGAAATTTTGCAGAATAGATAGAGCTCCCAAAAGGTATGATGATAAAGAGCTTCCAAACAATCAAAAAGATATTCATTTGGTAAAGAATGGGATTGTTGTCAGCTACCAAGGGGAGAAAGTTTTTTATGTAACCAATAACAAGTCCTACACGATCACCATCACCAATGTAGACGACAAACCGGCGCACTTTGAAGCTCAAGTGGTGGATAGGTAAAATTTCAGCTCTCAAATGAGGGCTTTTTTAGATACAAGTTTCAAAAAAGAAGCAAATATGATATACTAAAGAACGAATATTCTATTAGAATTAGGACAAGCAATATGAAACAAACGATTATTCTTTTATACGGTGGGCGTAGTGCAGAGCGTGAAGTCTCTGTCCTTTCAGCTGAAAGTGTGATGCGTGTGGTCAACTACGATCGTTTCACAGTCAAGACTTTCTTCATCAGCCAATCAGGTGACTTTATCAAAACGCAAGAATTTAGCCAGACTCCAGGTCAAGAGGATCGTCTCATGACCAATGAGACCATTGACTGGGACAAGAAAATCGCGCAAAGTGCCATCTATGAAGAAGGTGCAGTGGTCTTTCCAGTTCTTCATGGTCCGATGGGAGAAGATGGCTCTGTTCAAGGATTCCTTGAAGTTTTGAAAATGCCTTATGTCGGTTGCAATATCTTGTCATCAAGTCTTGCCATGGATAAAATCACGACCAAGCGTGTGTTAGAATCTGTCGGGATCGCTCAAGTTCCTTATGTGGCCATTGTCGAAGGAGATGATGTGACTTCTAAAATCGCTGAAGTTGAAGAAAAACTGACTTATCCAGTCTTCACGAAGCCGTCAAACATGGGTTCCAGTGTCGGTATTTCTAAGTCTGAAAACCAAGAAGAACTCCGTCAAGCCTTGGAGCTTGCCTTCCAATATGACAGCCGTGTCTTGGTAGAGCAAGGGGTGAATGCCCGTGAAATCGAGGTTGGTCTCTTGGGCAACTACGATGTGAAGAGCACGCTTCCTGGTGAAGTGGTCAAGGATGTTGCCTTTTATGACTACGATGCCAAATATATCGATAACAAGATTACCATGGACATCCCAGCCAAGATTAGTGATGATGTAGTAGCTGTCATGCGTCAAAATGCTGAAACAGCCTTCCGTGCGATTGGTGGACTTGGTCTATCTCGTTGTGATTTCTTCTATACAGATAAGGGCGAGATTTTCCTAAACGAGCTTAACACCATGCCAGGTTTTACCCAGTGGTCTATGTATCCACTACTTTGGGACAATATGGGAATCAGCTACCCAGAACTAATCGAGCATTTGGTTGACCTTGCTAAGCAAAGTTTTGACAAGCGCGAAGCGCATTTGCTATAAAATGAAAGAGAGGGTAGAAGCCGGAACTATCACTGCAAGGTGAGTCGAGTTCTCGGACTTCAACCCTTTTTAAAGGAGTAGAAATGAAATTAACGATCCATGAAGTTGCCCAAGCTGTTGGGGCTAAAAATGATGTCAGCATCTTTGAGGACACCCAGATAGAAAAAGCTGAGTTTGACAGTCGTTTGATTGGGACAGGTGATTTGTTTGTGCCACTCAAAGGTGCGCGCGATGGTCATGACTTTATCGAAACAGCTTTTGAAAATGGTGCAGCAGTAACCTTGTCTGAGAAAGAGGTTGCAAATCATCCCTACATTCTAGTAGCTGACGTTTTGATTGCCTTTCAACAACTAGCCGCCTACTATCTTGAGAAAACGGCTGTTGATGTCTTTGCCGTAACGGGTTCAAATGGAAAAACGACGACCAAGGATATGTTGGCACATTTATTATCAACAACCTACAAGACCTACAAAACTCAGGGCAATTACAATAACGAGATTGGTCTTCCTTACACAGTTCTTCATATGCCAGATGATACTGAAAAATTGGTCTTGGAAATGGGGCAGGATCACTTGGGGGATATCCATCTCTTGTCTGAATTGGCTCATCCTAAGACAGCCATTGTGACCTTGGTTGGAGAGGCTCATTTGGCCTTTTTCAAAGACCGTTCTGAGATTGCCAAAGGAAAAATGCAGATTGCAGATGGTATGGCACCAGGTTCTTTGCTTTTGGCACCAGCTGACTCGATTGTAGAGGACTACTTGCCTACAGATAAAAAGGTGGTTCGTTTTGGGCCAGGAGCAGAGCTGGAAATCACAGACTTGGTTGAGCGCAAGAATAGTCTGACCTTTAAGGCCAATTTCTTGGGACAAGCCCTCGATTTGCCAGTGACAGGTAAGTACAATGCCACCAATGCTATGATTGCTGCTTATGTGGCTCTACAAGAAGGAGTTTCAGAGGAGCAAATTCGTCAGGCCTTTCAGAACCTAGAATTGACCCGCAATCGTACTGAGTGGAAGAAGGCAGCCAATGGAGCAGATATTCTGTCTGACGTATACAATGCCAATCCAACTGCTATGAAGTTGATTTTGGAGACATTCTCTGCCATTCCAGCTAATGAAGGGGGCAAGAAAATCGCTGTCTTGGCAGACATGAAGGAACTCGGCGACCAGTCAGTCCAACTCCATAACCAGATGATTTTAAGCCTATCGCCAGATGTGCTGGATACCGTTATTTTCTATGGAGAAGACATTGCCGAATTGGCACAACTTGCCAGTCAAATGTTCCCAATCGGTCACGTTTTCTACTTCAAGAAAACAGCTGACGAGGACCAATTTGAAGACCTAGTCAAGCAGGTTAAGGAAAGCCTCGGTGCCAATGACCAAATTTTGCTTAAAGGCTCTAACTCCATGAATCTAGCCGAGTTGGTCGAAAGCCTAATGTAGTTTAGCGATTTCCATATGAAATTGTAGATTTCAAATCAGTGCATTTCTGCAATACAAATGATATAATAGGTTGCGAATTTAAGACGCAAGTATTCTATGCATGGCATGGAATCAAGTTTTTCAAAAAAAATAAAAAGGTCGAGCAGTGACTTTTCTACTGCTCCGGCTAGATGAACGAGGAATAGAATATGAATTTGTGGGATAAATTATTTACCACACAGATATCAGAACCGCCCCAGTTTGAACTTCACTGGTACATTGGTTTGTTATGTTTACTGGCTCTTACTTTCTATGCTTCTTATCGTTTTCGCGAGAAAGTTGCTTACCAGCGTTTTATTCAGATTCTTCAGTCTGTTCAACTGATTGTTCTGTATAGCTGGTATTGGGGAAATCTCATGCCTCTGTCAGAAAGTTTACCCTTCTATCATTGCCGTATCGCCATGTTTGTTATGCTCTTGATTCCAGGAAAATCCAAGTACAAACAGTACTTTGCTCTTTTAGGAACTTTTGGAGCAACAGCAGCACTGGCTTACCCTCTCTTTGATCCCTACCCATTTCCACACGTGACCATTTTGTCCTTCATTATCGGACATGTTGCCCTTTTAGGAAATGCGCTTCTATACTTGTTTAGAAACTATCAGCCATCCCTTCTCGATTTGAAGAATGTGGCGGTGATTACCTTCGCCTTAAATGGCTTGATATGGGTTGTCAATTTAGTTGTAGATGGGGATTATGGATTTTTAAACAAACCACCACTTATTGGAAGCTTCGGCCAACCCTTAAATTATCTCATTGTTTCGACTGTTATCGTGATAGCAATTCGCTTAACAGGGAAATTAGTAGAAAATTTTTTACAACAAAAATCGGAAGAATTTATTCAAGAGAAGATCTAAAATGATCTTCTCTTTTTTGGGTTTTTAAGAAGCAGAAAGGAAATTGTGAACGTTAACTTCAAAAAATCTCTTAGAAGAAGAATTTTTCTAGAATTTTCTCAAAAAACATGCAGGAATTTTATCAAAAACTAAGCACGATTGGATTTTTTGTGTTATAATATTCTTTGAATAGCTATGCCCAAACATAGTTATTAAATAGAAGTGAGAAACTTGGAAGACAGAGAGGACGCGATGTAATGACTAGAGATGGTTTTTTTACAGGCTTAGATATCGGAACAAGCTCGATTAAAGTGCTAGTAGCTGAGCATAGAGATGGCGAAGTAAATGTAATTGGTGTTAGTAATGCCAAAAGTAAAGGTGTAAAAGACGGAATTATTGTTGATATTGAAGCAGCTGCTTCAGCAATCAAATCCGCAATCACACAGGCAGAAGAGAAAGCTGGTATTTCTATTAAGTCTGTTAACGTTGGCCTTCCAGCAAACCTCTTGCAGGTTGAACCAACACAAGGAATGATTCCTGTAACTTCAGATACTAAAGAAATCACAGATCAAGATGTTGAAAATGTTGTCAAATCAGCTTTGACAAAGAGCATGACTCCTGACCGTGAAGTGATTACCTTTATTCCAGAAGAATTCATCGTGGATGGTTTTCAAGGAATCCGTGACCCTCGTGGTATGATGGGTGTTCGCTTGGAAATGCGTGGTCTGCTTTACACAGGTCCTCGTACAATTCTACACAATCTTCGCAAGACGGTTGAGCGTGTAGGTATTCATGTTGATAATGTGATTATTTCACCTTTGGCAATTGTGAACTCCGTTCTCAATGAAGGCGAACGCGAATTTGGTGCGACTGTCATTGACATGGGTGGAGGTCAGACTACTGTAGCGACTATCCGCAACCAAGAATTGCAGTTCACTAACATCTACCAAGAAGGTGGAGATTACGTTACTAAAGACATTTCTAAAGTCTTGAAAACATCTCAAAAAATTGCTGAAAGTTTGAAACTGAACTATGGTGAAGCTTACGTTCCACTAGCAAGTAACGAAACTTTCCAAGTTGAAGTAATTGGTGAAGTAGAACCTGTTGAAGTAACAGAAAGCTACTTGGCAGAAATTATCTCAGCACGCATCAAACATATCTTTGACCAAATCAAACAAGAGTTGGAAAGAAGACACTTGTTAGATTTACCTGGAGGTATCGTCCTTATCGGTGGAAATGCAATTTTGCCAGGAATTGTTGAATTAGCCCAAGAAGTATTTGGTGTTCGCGTAAAACTTTATGTACCAAATCAAGTTGGAATTCGCAACCCTGCATTTGCGCACGTGATTAGCTTGTCTGAGTTTGCTGGTAAATTGACTGAAGTCAATCTTCTTGCCCAAAAAGCAGTTAAAGGAGATGAATTCCTTCGTCAAAAACCAATCAACTTTGGCATTCCAAATCAACGTTTGAATCCAGTAGCGCAACCAAGTCCAGCACAAGCAGCTCCAGCTGAAACTGTGCAGGAAACTCCAGTTGCTCCCAAGGAAGAATTCCAAGCAAGTTCTCAAAGTAAACCGAAGCTAACAGAACGTTTCCGTGGTTTGATCGGAAGCATGTTTGATGAATAAAAGAGGATAAGAAATTATGACATTTTCATTTGATACAGCAGCAGCTCAAGGCGCAGTTATTAAGGTAATTGGTGTCGGTGGTGGTGGTGGTAACGCCATCAACCGCATGGTTGACGAAGGTGTTGCTGGTGTAGAATTTATCGCAGCCAACACTGATGTACAAGCCCTTAGCAGTACGAAAGCAGAAACAGTTATCCAACTTGGTCCAAAATTGACTCGTGGTTTGGGTGCTGGAGGACGTCCTGAAGTTGGACGTAAAGCTGCAGAAGAAAGTGAAGAAGCTTTGACGGAAGCTATCACTGGAGCGGACATGGTCTTTATCACTGCAGGTATGGGTGGTGGATCTGGTACAGGTGCAGCCCCTGTTATTGCACGTATCGCTAAAGATCTTGGTGCTCTTACAGTTGGTGTTGTGACACGTCCTTTCGGATTTGAAGGAAGTAAACGTGGTCAGTACGCTGTAGAAGGAATCAACGAACTTCGCGAGCATGTTGATACTTTGTTGATTATCTCTAATAACAACTTGCTTGAAATTGTTGATAAGAAAACGCCACTTCTTGAAGCTCTTAGCGAAGCAGATAACGTTCTTCGCCAAGGTGTTCAAGGGATCACTGACTTGATCACGAATCCAGGATTGATTAACCTTGACTTTGCTGACGTGAAAACTGTAATGGCCAACAAAGGGAATGCTCTTATGGGTATCGGTATCGGTAGTGGTGAAGAACGCGTTGTTGAAGCGGCTCGTAAAGCAATTTACTCTCCACTTCTTGAAACAACAATCGATGGTGCAGAGGATGTCATCGTCAACGTTACTGGTGGTCTTGATTTGACCTTGATTGAAGCAGAAGAAGCTTCAGAAATTGTCAACCAAGCAGCTGGCCAAGGTGTAAACATCTGGCTTGGAACATCAATTGACGAAAGCATGAAGGATGAAATCCGTGTTACTGTTGTAGCGACAGGTGTTCGTCAAGAGCGAGTGGAAAAAGTAGTTGGAGCTCGTAACAACCAACCAGTTGGACGTCCATCAACTAAAGCTCCACAAGCGCACACATTTGACCGTCAATTCGACTTGGAAGAGACAGCAGAAATGCCTAAATCAAGCCCACGTCGTTTTGAAACAAACCAAGCCTCTGCTTTTGGAGACTGGGACTTGCGTCGTGAGTCAATTGTTCGCCAAACAGATCCAGTTGTTTCACCAGTAGAACGCTTCGAAACACCAGTTTCACAAGATGAAGATGAATTGGATACACCTCCATTCTTCAAAAATCGTTAATCAATGAATTTGAAAAAAAATACTGAATTAGTTTTTCAGCAAATTGCTGATGCTAGTCAAAAAGCCAACCGTAATCTAGATGCTGTTTCAGTAATCGCAGTGACAAAATATGTAGATGTACAAACAGCGGAAGCTTTGCTTCCGCTTGGCATCTATCATATCGGTGAAAATCGGGTTGATAAATTTTTAGAAAAATATCAGGCCTTGAAAGATTACCCAGTCACTTGGCATTTAATAGGAACACTACAGAGACGGAAAGTAAAAGAAGTAATCCCATATGTGGATTACTTTCATGCTTTAGACTCCCTAAAATTAGCCCAGGAAATTCAAAAGAGAACAGATCATGTTATCAAGTGTTTCTTGCAGGTTAATATTTCTGGGGAAGAAAGTAAGCATGGGTTTTCAAAAGAAGAATTGCTAGAACTTTTGCCAGAATTGGCTAAGTTAGATCAGATTGAGTATGTTGGTTTAATGACCATGGCTCCTTTTGAGGCAGACAGTGATGAATTGAAAGAAATTTTCAAGGATACGCAGGCTCTGCAAGCAGAAATTAGAGAAAAACAAATCCCTAATATGCCGATGACAGAGCTAAGCATGGGAATGAGTCGTGACTTTAAAGAAGCGATTCAGTTCGGCTCAACCTTTGTTCGAATCGGTACAGCATTTTTTAAATAGGAGAGAGCTATGTCTTTAAAAGATAGATTCGATAAATTTATAGATTATTTTACAGAAGATGGAGAAGACGTGACTAACTACCAGACTCAACAAGAGGAAACAGTTAGCCCAGCCATCTCATCTTCTAAAGAATTACCAGCATCTGCTCAGCCGGGCTCAGTAAAAGATGCGAATATTACTCGCCTCCATGCTCGTCAACAAGAGTTGGCAAAGCAAAACCATCACTCAGATGAGAAAGTGACGATTGATGTTCGTTATCCAAGAAAGTATGAGGATGCAACTGAGATTGTTGATTTGTTAACTGGAAATGAAAGTATCTTGATTGATTTCCAATACATGACAGAAGTACAAGCCCGTCGTTGCCTTGATTACTTGGATGGAGCCCGTCATGTCTTGGCTGGAAATATGAAAAAAGTTGCGAGTACGATGTATCTATTGACGCCTGTCAACGTTGTCGTGAATATTGAGGATATCAAGCTTCCAGATGAATCACAAAGCGCTGAGTTTGGTTTTGATATTAAACGAAATAGAGCAAGATAATGATTTTCTTAATTCGTTTAATCCAAAATGCGGTTAGCATTTATTCCATCATTCTCGTTGCATTTGCTCTTCTTTCATGGTTTCCAAATGCCTATGAAAGCCAGCTAGGTCGCTTAGTTATCAGACTTGCTCGCCCAGTTATTGAGCCCCTTCGTAAGCTCAATCTACAATTTGCTGGTCTTGATTTTACGGTTTGGGCAGCGCTGATTCTGATTCAGTTTGTTGGAAATCTCTTAACACGACTAGTCCTATTACTATGACAGCAAATCGAGCCATTTATCAGCATTTTTCCCAAGATGATATTCCCTTTATTGATAAGGGTTTAGAGTGGATCAAGCGGGTAGAAGATACCTATGCGCCGGTACTTACTCCTTTTATCAATCCCCATCAGGAACAGATTTTGAGGGTACTAGCTGGGACATATGGACTGGGTTGCCAAAGTAGTGGTGATTTTCTTCCGACAGAGTCGGTTCGTGTTCTTCTCTATCCCGATTACTTTGAACCGGAGATATCAGACTTTGAAATGGCCTTGTTGGAAATTTGCTATCCGAGTAAGTTTGAACAACTGAGTCATGGAAAAATATTGGGAACAATCATCAACCAACTAGGAATTGACCGTAAATTATTTGGTGATATCTTGGTAGATGAAAAGAGAGCACAGATTTTTGTCAATCGTGATTTCATTCCTCTTTTTCAGGATGGAATAAGAAAGATTGGCAGACTTCCTGTATCGCTGGAGGAACGTCCTTTTACCGATAGGATTTTGTCTAAAATTGATTATAGAGAACGAGAAATTTTAGTTTCGAGTTTTCGATTGGATGCCCTCTTATCAAGTGCCTTGAAATTATCTAGAAATCAAACTAGTCAACTGATTGAGAAAAAATCTGTCCAGGTAAATTATCATGTGGTTGAAAAATCTGATTACCAGGTCGCAGTTGGAGATTTGATCAGTGTGAGAAAGTTTGGTCGTTTGAAAGTTGTCAAAGACAATGGTCAGACCAAAAAGGATAAGAAAAAACTAACAGTCCGGCTACTTTTAAGCAAGTGAGAAAAAATATGTCGATTACACCACAAGAAATAAGTGATAAAGCTTTCTCAAGAACATTCAGAGGCTACAATCAGGAAGAAGTTGACCTCTTTCTAGATAAGATTTACTTTGAATTGGAGGAGATGATTCGATACAAAAATGAAACTGAACTCTATATCAAAAAACTAGAAGAACGTCTTTCCTATTATACGAATGATATTCCTAAGAGAACAGTAACAAGCGAGCAAGAACCAGAAGCAATTAATGATTCTATTTTTTATTAAGTAAGTGAGGAAAAGTATGCCAATTACATCGTTAGAAATTAAAGATAAAACCTTTGGTACAAGATTTAGAGGTTTTGATCCAGAAGAAGTAGACGAGTTTCTTGATATCGTTGTTCGTGACTACGAAGACTTGGTTCGTAGCAATCACGATAAAGAGACACACATCAAGAGTTTGGAAGAACGTTTGTCTTACTTTGATGAGATGAAGGATTCCTTGAGTCAGTCAGTTTTGATTGCTCAAGATACTGCGGAGCGTGTTAAACAGGCTGCTCAAGAACGTTCAAACAATATTATTCAACAAGCTGAACAAGACGCTCAACGTTTGCTTGAAGAAGCGAAATACAAGGCAAATGAAATTCTCCGTCAGGCAACAGATAATGCGAAGAGAGTGGCTGTTGAGACAGAAGAGTTGAAGAACAAGAGTCGCGTATTCCATCAACGCCTCAAGTCTACGATTGAAAGTCAATTGGCTATTGTCGAGTCATCTGATTGGGAAGATATTCTTCGCCCAACAGCTACTTACCTTCAGACAAGTGATGAAGCCTTTAAAGAAGTGGTGGGTGAAGTTCTTGGTGAAACTGTATCTTTACAACCAGAGGAAGAGCCTATTGATATGACTCGTCAATTCACACCAGAAGAGGTTGCTGAATTGCAAGCTCGTATCGAGGCTGGTAACAAAGAATTAGCTGAGTTTGAAGCTCAACAAAATCAACAGACAGAAGAAAGTGACCAGCATGAAGAGCCAGTTGAAGTAGAGGCTACTGCGGCAACTGAGGACGATGCAAACAAAGAATCTGTTCTTATCCTATAAAAAATGTGAGAACAAGATCCAACCAACTATATTTTCAGCGAGCGGGAGATGGTGAGAGTCCTGCAATCCCTAGTGGTTAGATTATCCTCTCAAGCAATCCAGTCCGAAAATAGTAAGACTGGACGTCCCCCACGTTACGGGAAAAGAGGAAAAGAGACCCTGTCTTTTTTCGAACAAAGGTGGTACCACGAATTTCGTCCTTTTTGCGAATCGTGGTTTTTATTTTGTCAGTTTAAATTAAAGGAGTAACAATGAAACTTAAAGAAACCCTCAATCTAGGGAAAACAGATTTTCCAATGCGTGCTGGTCTTCCAACCAAAGAACCAGTTTGGCAAAAAGAATGGGAAGAAGCAAAACTTTACCAACGTCGTCAAGAATTGAACCAAGGAAAACCGCATTTCACCTTGCATGATGGACCTCCGTATGCAAACGGAAATATCCACGTTGGACATGCCATGAACAAGATTTCTAAAGATATTATTGTTCGTTCGAAGTCTATGTCAGGATTTTATGCTCCTTATATCCCAGGTTGGGATACTCATGGTCTGCCAATCGAGCAAGTCTTGGCAAAACAGGGCGTTAAACGCAAAGAAATGGACTTGGTTGAGTACTTGAAACTTTGCCGCGAGTACGCTCTTTCTCAAGTAGATAAACAACGTGAAGACTTTAAACGATTGGGTGTTTCTGGTGACTGGGAAAATCCTTATGTGACCTTGACTCCGGACTATGAAGCGGCTCAGATCCGTGTCTTCGGAGAAATGGCTAAGAAAGGCTACATCTACCGTGGTGCCAAGCCAGTTTACTGGTCTTGGTCATCTGAATCAGCTCTTGCTGAAGCGGAAATTGAATACCATGACTTGCTTTCAACTTCCCTTTACTATGCTAACCGCGTCAAAGACGGAAAAGGTGTCCTAGATACAGACACTTACATCGTAGTTTGGACAACTACTCCATTTACTATCACAGCTTCTCGTGGTTTGACAGTTGGAGCTGATATTGACTACGTAGTCGTTCAACCAGCTGGTGAATCTCGTAAGTTTGTAGTTGCTTCAGAATTGTTGAACAGTTTGTCTGAGAAATTTGGCTGGGCGGATGTGCAAGTCTTGGCAACCTACCGTGGTCAAGAATTGAATCACATCGTAACAGTCCACCCATGGGATACAGCTGTAGATGAGTTGGTAATCCTTGGTGACCACGTTACGACTGACTCTGGTACAGGTATCGTCCATACAGCCCCTGGTTTTGGTGAGGACGACTACAATGTCGGTGTTGCCAACGGCCTTGAAGTTGCTGTAACAGTTAACGAACGCGGTATTATGATGGAAAATTCTGGTCCTGAATTTGCGGGTCAGTTCTATGATAAGGTTGTGCCGACTGTTATCGAAAAACTGGGTGATTTGCTCCTTGCTCAAGAAGAAATTTCTCACTCATATCCATTTGACTGGCGGACTAAGAAGCCAATCATCTGGCGTGCAGTACCACAGTGGTTTGCCTCTGTATCTAAATTCCGCCAAGAAATCTTGGATGAAATTGAAAAAGTGAAGTTCCACTCAGAATGGGGGAAAGTTCGTCTTTACAATATGATTCGTGACCGTGGTGACTGGGTTATCTCTCGTCAACGTGCTTGGGGTGTTCCGCTTCCAATCTTCTATGCTGAAGACGGAACACCAATCATGACAGCTGAGACTATTGAACATGTAGCTCAACTCTTTGAGGAACACGGTTCTATCATCTGGTGGGAACGTGATGCTAAGGACCTCTTGCCAGAAGGATTTACGCATCCAGGTTCACCAAATGGCGAGTTTAAAAAAGAAACAGATATCATGGACGTATGGTTTGACTCAGGTTCATCATGGAATGGAGTAGTGGTCAACCGTCCAGAACTCAAATATCCAGCAGATCTTTACCTTGAAGGTTCTGACCAGTACCGTGGTTGGTTCAACTCATCACTTATCACATCTGTTGCTAACCATGGCGTTGCTCCCTACAAACAAATCTTGTCACAAGGATTTGCCCTTGATGGTAAAGGTGAGAAGATGTCTAAATCTCTTGGGAATACCATTGCTCCAAGCGATGTTGAAAAACAATTTGGTGCGGAAATCTTGCGTCTCTGGGTAACAAGTGTTGACTCAAGCAACGACGTGCGTATCTCTATGGATATCTTGAGCCAAGTCTCTGAAACTTACCGTAAGATCCGTAACACTCTTCGTTTCTTGATTGCTAACACTTCTGACTTTAACCCAGCTCAAGACGCAGTGGCTTACGATGAACTTCGTTCAGTTGACAAGTACATGACGATTCGCTTTAACCAGCTTGTCAAGACCATTCGTGATGCTTATGCCAACTTTGAATTCTTGACAATTTACAAGGCCTTGGTGAACTTCATCAACGTTGATTTGTCAGCCTTCTACCTTGACTTCGCTAAAGACGTTGTTTACATCGAAGGTGCCAAATCACTCGAACGCCGTCAAATGCAGACAGTCTTCTATGACGTTCTTGTCAAAATCACCAAACTCTTGACACCAATCCTTCCTCACACTGCAGAAGAAATCTGGTCATATCTTGAGTTTGAAGCTGAAGAATTTGTTCAATTGTCAGAATTGCCAGAAGCAGAAACTTTTGCCAACCAAGAAGAAATCTTGGATACATGGTCAGCCTTCATGGATTTCCGCGGACAAGCTCAAAAAGCCTTGGAAGAAGCGCGTAATGCAAAAGTTATCGGGAAATCGCTTGAAGCACACTTGACAGTTTATCCAAATGAAGTGGTGAAAACTCTTCTTGGAGCAGTGGATAGCAATGTAGCTCAACTTTTGATCGTGTCAGAATTGACCATCGCTGAAGGTACAGCTCCAGAAGGAGCAGTTAGCTTTGAGGATGTTGCCTTTACAGTTGAACGCGCTGCAGGTGAAGTTTGTGACCGTTGCCGTCGTATCGACCCAACAACAGCAGAACGCAGCTACCATGCAGTTATCTGTGATCACTGTGCAAGCATCGTAGAAGAAAACTTTGCGGACGCTGTCGCAGAAGGATTTGAAGCCAAATAATCAGATTAGAAATATGTCTTCTCATAGTTTAAGATGAGAGAGAAGGTAAAAGAGAGAAAGTCATTTCTCTCTTTTTTTGCTGGTAAAAGCTTAGGACAAAGATGTAGAAATTCAACATTTTTAGGGAGAGTTTTAAGTTGATTTTTGAGATTTTTTCAAAAAGGGAGGTCGTGTTTTGGTACTTTTCAAAAGCACGTGTTGTTTCTAAAAATCGCGACAAATAATTTGAATAATCAAGTGAAATCAGGTAGAATAGAAAGGATTGAATAATATATTGAAAAGGAAATCTTTAGAATGAAACATCAGTTTTATGGAGAAAAACGACAGCGCTTTTCTTTCAGAAAGTTGTCTGTCGGGCTCGTTTCGGCGACTATTGGAAGCTTCTTTTTGAATGGGCAAATAACTGGGGACTTGACTTCTGTAAAGGCAGCAGAAATTCAAAGTCAGCAGTCTGCTCAGGTCAAATACCACTACGTAGTGGAGTCTGAATTGACAGAGGCAGAGAAGAGTGCCTTGATTAGGGAGATTCCAAAGCATGTTGAGGATGCTTCAGAGACCTATTACTTAGTTTATCGTCCGACTACTCAAGGGGATTCATCTGGAGTATTGCCTAAGACAGGTCACTCCGGCCTTTGGGAATCAACATTTACAGCGATGGGTCTTGCATTACTAGTACTTGTAGTTGTTAGAGGCAGAAATGGGAAGAGGTATTTATCTTCGATCTTGTTGGTAACTGGAATGGGATCCATGCTGCTATCTCCAACAGTCTTAGCAGTGACGAATATCGAACTCGCTGCATATAATCAAAGTCTTAACTTGGGTCTTGGAGAATCCCTTCCAGCGCCATTGAAAATTGACGGTTACGACTATATCGGTTACTTAAAGAATGAAGAACAAAATGATAGTCATTTAACTCATTCTGCTCAGAAGGAAAATCCGACACTTGATTTGGAGAAAGAGAAGGGAAGTGAACTTAAACCGAGTGAAACAAATCTTGATATGAAAGAGATTGTTTCGGATAAGGGTGATGCTTTAACTGAGGAAGAAAGAGAAGCTATAGCTGCTAAGGAGAGAGAACTCGCTCGCCTTGGAGCAGTTCATGAATTGCCAGAATTAAAAATTAGTGAACAAAAGTCGGTTCAAGATCTCCCTTATCAGACCCAATACCAGTATTCAGATGACTTGGTTCAAGGTCAATCAAAAGTCATACAATCAGGTGTTCGAGGCCAAAGAACAGTTGTAACTCGTCATTATCGTGAGAATCAAGAAATCGTAAAAAGCGAAATGATTTCTGATCAAGTGACGCTTGAACCTGTTTCTGAAATTATTTTAGTTGGAACAGCTCCAACTAACTCGATACCAAAAGAAACTCCAGTTCACGAAGTTCCAGAACTGACAAAATATGGCACGAGTCCTGATACATCTCCAGTTCATGAAGTTCCAGAATTGGCAGAGTACGGCACAAGTTCTGAGATGCCTCCAGTTCAAGAGATTCCAGAACTGACGGAATATGGGACAAATCCTGATACAGCTCCTATTCACGAAGCTCCAGAACTGACAGAATATGGCACAACTCCTGAAACATCCCCAGTTCACGAAGTTCCGGAATTGTCAGAGTATGGCACCAGTCCTGAGACAACTCCAGTTCGTGAGACTCCAGAACTGACGGAATATGGCACAACTCCTGAAACAGCGCCTGTTCACGAAGTTCCGGAATTGTCAGAGTACGGAACCAGTCCCGAGACATCACCTGTTCACGAAGTTCCAGAATTGACAGAGTATGGGATAACTCCTGATACAGCGCTAGTTCATGAAGTTCCGGAATTGACGGAATATGGCACAACTCCTGAAACAGCTCCTGTTCACGAAGTTCCGGAGTTGGCAGAGTACGGAACCAGTCCCGAGACAGCTCCTATTCATGAGAACTCTGAGTTGGAATTGACTACAAATGATGAGGTTAGAATAGAAAAGATTGATTTTTCTATTGAGGAGCAGTACACAGATGAGATTCCAGAGGGGAGTCGCCAAATCACAACACCAGGAGTTGAGGGTGAGCGCACGATTAAGACTCGTGTCTATAGTTCTAACGGTCAAGAGGTTGACCGTCAAGAACTTTCGAATGAAGAAACCTTGGCTCCCGTAACGCAAATTGTCAAAGTCGGCACGGCTAAACCAAGCATGGTGCCAAATGAAGCACCAAAAGCAGATATTCTGCCAGAATATCCGTTGACTTATACTGACGAAATTCGTGTAGAGAAAATAGCCTTCAACATCGAGGAGCAACATACGGACGAATTGGTTCGTGATGCTCGTCAAATCGCCACTCCAGGAGTCCAAGGTGAACGGACTATCAAGACTCGTGTCTACAGTTCTAATGGACAAGAGGTTGACCGCCAAGAGTTGTCCAATGAGGAAACTCTGGCTCCCGTAACGCAAGTCGTTAAGGTCGGCACGGCTAAATCAAGCATGGTACCGAACAATCCACCGCAAGCAGACCCCCTTCCAGAGTATCCGTTGACTTATACTGACGAA
>NZ_KV802734.1:122493-129726 GCF_001810825.1 Streptococcus sp. HMSC076C08
TCGAGATGCTCGTCAAATCACAACTCCAGGTGTTGAGGGCGAACGCACGATTAAGACTCGCGTCTACAGCTCTAACGGTCAAGTTGTTGACCGTCAAGAGTTGTCTAACGAGGAAACTCTAGCTCCTGTAACACAAATCGTCAAAGTCGGCACGGCTAAACCAAATATGGTGCCAAGTGAAGCACCGAAAGCAGATGCTTTGCCAGAGTATCCGTTGACTTATACTGACGAAACGCGCGTTGAAAAAATCAACTTTAGCATTCGTGAGGAAGAAACCGATGAGCTTGTTCGAGATGCTCGTCAAATCGCCACTCCGGGAGTTGAGGGTGAGCGTACGATTAAGACCCGTGTTTACAGTTCTAACGGTCAAGAGGTTGATCGCCAAGAGTTGTCCAACGAGGAAACTCTAGCTCCCGTAACGCAAGTGGTCAAGGTCGGCACGGCTAAACCAAATATGGTACCAAATGAAGCACCTAAAGCAGATGATTTGCCAGAGTATCCGCTAACTTACACTGACGAAACGCGCGTTGAAAAAATCAACTTTAGCATTCGTGAGGAAGAAACCGATGAGCTTGTTCGAGATGCTCGTCAAATCACAACTCCAGGAGTCCAAGGTGAACGGACTATCAAGACTCGTGTCTACAGTTCCAATGATCAGGAAATTGACCGCCAAGAATTGTCTAATGAGGAAACCCTAGCTCCAGTAACGCAAATCGTCAAAGTCGGAACAGCTAAGCCAACTATGGTGCCAAATGAAGCGCCGAAAGCAGACGCTCTGCCAGAGTATCCACTGACATATACTGACGAAACTCGGGTTGAGAAAATCAACTTTAGCATTCGTGAAGAAGAAACGGATGAGCTTATTCAAAATGCTCGTCAAATCGCGACTCCAGGTGTTGAGGGTGAGCGCACGATTAAGACTCGCGTCTACAGTTCTAACGGTCAAGAGGTTGATCGCCAAGAGTTGTCCAACGAGGAAACTCTAGCTCCCGTAACGCAAGTAGTCAAAGTTGGAACGGCTAAGCCAAACATGGTACCGAACGATCCACCGAAAGCAGATGCTTTAGAGGAGTTCGATTTAATTTCACTGCATAATCTCTTGGCAGAAGCGGATCAGATTAAAGCTCAGGCCCGTTATTTCAACGATAGTCAGAGTCATCAAGCTAACTATGATGCTGCTTTGACGGCTGGTCAAGCGATTCTGAGCCAATCCCAAGCCAGCCAAGCAGAAGTCAACCAACTGGTGGAACAAATCAATCAAGCCAAGGCTCAATTAAGTGGTCTTGAAGTTGTTAAAACAGCTCTTCAGACTGAGTACGATTTAAATCCAAGAGTTAAAACTTCGGTTAAATATAAGAATGCGGACTCAGATAAGCAGACAGCTTATACTGACGAATTGACCAAGGCTGAAAGAGTTTTGAACAATCAGATTGCTACACAAGTACGGGTCAACCAAGCTCTTGCTAACCTGACAGCATCCAAAGAAGCTCTAAATGGTGTGCCTAAAGTCAAGCCGACAGTTTCCATTCTAAGTCTGACTGAGAATGCTGATGATAAGTCGGTGACGGTCCAATATAGATTGGAAGACCAGACCCAGTCCTTACGTTCAGCGACTGCAGAATTGTACCAGGGAGATCAGCTGGTTCGCACTCTTCCAATTACCAATTTTGCTGGCAGCTTGAAAATTGGCGATCTAGACTACTATACAGGTTATACTTTGAAAACCAAGTTGACTTATGAATTGGATAATGGTAGCTTTACTGAGTTTGAAACAGATAGTCGTAACTTTGAGCTAGAATACAAGAAAATAACCTTCCGTGATATTGATTCAGTTGAGTTTTATCATAAAGAAAACGATCAATACAAGCGCCTTGTATCGATGAGCTCTATGCCTACGGATCTGTCTACTTACTTCGTCAAGATCAAATCAAGCGAATCCAAAGAAATTCTCTTACCAGTTCACAGTATTTCTGAAGCAGAGAAAGATGGTAAGGCAGTCTATAAGGTTAATGTAACCCTTCCTGAACTCGTCCAAGAAAGTGAAGCGGGCTACAAGTCTGGGCATGACTTCTACATCAGTAAGGCAGTCCCAAGTCAGCAAAATGTCTACACTAGCTTTGCTGGATTGGTAGACGCTATGAAGCGAAATATGGCAGGAAATTATGTTCTGGGAGCTGATTTGGATGCGAGCGAGGTCAACCTAGCTCCTGCGGATTATGTCTACCTCAAAGGGAACTTCACCGGCAGTCTGACAGGTAGTCATAATGGTAAGCAATACGCCATTTATAATCTAGCCAAGCCTTTATTTGAAAACCTCAAGAGTGGGTCTACCATTTCAAATATCGACTTTAAAGATGTGAATATCGTGGGTACCTATGACTCGGCTGCACTGGCACGCAATGCGGAAAATGCGCGAATCACAGACGTTTCTGTTCAAGGGAGAGTATCGGTAGTAGGTAACGCTTCTAACGTAGCGGGTCTAGTAGTTACTGGAACCAATACGCAAATTACCAATAGTTCCTTTACTGGTACCATCCTATCTAACAATCAACACATCAAAGCTTATAACGTAGGTGGTTTGGTTGCGAGCCTTAAAGGAGGAGAATCTCTTCTTAGCCAAAGTAAAGCAGATGTAACGATTATTAGTGGTGCACGATCAAATGAACAACGTATTGGTGGTTTGGTTGGACGTCTAGAAAACAATGCTCGAATCACCAAATCTTATGTGATAGGAAAATTATATAATTCAACCACTAACGGTCAAATCGGTGGAGTGGTCGGCTCGAACTACTTCAATGGTTTAGTTGATAATGTTATCAGTAATGTTAGCGGTACAAATGTTTACAGTATTTCTGGGGATCAGGGCTACAAAAACGACCGCATTACGCAAGCATATAAAGTTGCCAAAAGCGAAACCTTGAAAAACGATCAGTTTGTTACTTCTACAATTACTCAAGAAGAAATGGAAGAAAAACTGACTGCTATGGACATAACAACTAGCCTAGATGACACGAATCTAAATATGCGTTTTGTCGACTATGGTGAAGTAAACAATGCTCAATTTGACCGCGGATATTCTTACGCAAATATGGAGAAACTGCTTCCTTTCTACAATAAAGAAACCATTGTTTCGTTTGCGAACAAGATTCCGAAAGAGCATAAGTTGAACAAGGAGTACCTACTGGATGTTGTTCCGATGAAGGGTGACCAGATTATCACTGATATCCATAGCAATAAAACAGCAATCAATCGTTTGATGCTTCACTACATGGACAATACCATTGACTACCTAGAAATATCTTATCAGGGAGATTTCGTAAATCGAGGCATTGCTGAGTATAGTATCAAGGGGTTAGACCTTCTTTATACTCCAGAAGCCTTTGCATCAGATTATACAAGTGTTCTAAATCAAGTCTTGCCAGAACTGAACAAGGTTGTTCTTGATTCGCCAGCTATGCGTACAGCTCTCGGAGTAACAGCAGACACTTCTTTGGATGAACTATATTTAGACACCGCATTTACGCAAGTGAAAAGCAAACTGTCAGTAGAACTACGAAAAGTTCTGGCTATGGATAAGGCTATCAATACTGAAGGTGAAGTAGTTAAGGATTATCTTGTTAAGAAGATTCTTGCTGATAAAGAAGCTTTCCTATTGGGTCTGACTTACCTTAACCGTTGGTATAATATCAACTATGATAACTTTAATGTTAAGGACTTGTCGGCTTACAAGTTTGATTTCTACGGTAAGAATGATGTTTCGACTTTAGATACAATCATTGCTTTAGGGAAATCAGGACTTGAGAATCTCAAGGCTAAGAACAACTATACAGCGTATGACAATTCGCTCTCTGAAGCAACTGGCAAGCGAGGACTCTTCAATTACCTTGAAGGCTACCGTCAGCTCTTCCTACCATATAAGACTAATAATGAATGGCTCAAAACCAATACAAAGGCCTACATCGTTGAGGCTAAATCGGATGTAGCAGAGGCTAGACAGCTTCAGGATGCAGCCGAGGGCAAGAGCAAGTACTCTGTCGGTGTTTATGACAAGATTACAGCAGATAATTGGGAACACAAGGGCATGCTCCTACCACTCTTGACCATGACTGAAAAAGGTGTCTATGCTATCTCTAATATGTCTACCCTCTCTATGGGGGCTTATGATCGCTATCGTCTGGATGCTAATAACAGAGTGCGCACAGACGCAGAACTAGTTGAATATGTCGAAGACCGTGTTAGAAAGTCAGCTGAATGGCAACGTGATCACTATGATTTCTGGTATAAGATTCTCAGTCCAGAAAGCAAGGACAAGCTCTTCCGTTCTGTTCTGGTTTATGATGGATTCTCATTGGTTGACAAGAATGGTCAAAAATACTGGGCTCCAGCTAATGATAAAAAATCTCTAGCTATGCAGGAGTTCTTCGGACCTGCCGGCAAGTGGTATCCAAGCAAGGGTTATAATGCCTATGCGACAGGAAGTGTAACTCACTTTGATGCTGCTAAATTGTTGGAAGACTATGGTAACTCAGTCTACACGCATGAGATGACCCATAACTCTGACGGTGCTATTTACTTTGAAGGATATGGTCGTCGTGAGGGACTAGGTGCGGAACTCTATGCTCGCGGACTCTTGCAGTCTTCGCCGAGTGCAGATGAACCAACTATTACGCTCAATACTCTCTTCAAGGTGGACAAGGATTCTAAGACCCGTATGCATACCTATAATTTCAAGGAACGTGTTCAAAATGAAGCAGACCTTCAACACTATGTCCATGGTATGTTTGACATGATTTACACCTTGGACTATCTAGAAGGTACTTCTATGCTGAAGCAGAGCGATACTGCCAAGTTACAGTGGTTCAGAAAGATGGAGAATTACTATATTACAGATAAGTATGGTAAGGAGACTCATGCTGGTAACCAGACGCGAAGCTTCACTGCTGAAGAAATCAAGCAATTAAAGACCTTTGACTCTTTGATTGAAAATGATGTTATCACTCGTCGGGAGAACAAGGAAAGCGGAAAATACGGCCGAAATGGCTACCTCAGTCTCAGCCTCTTCTCACCAATTTACTCAGCCTTGAGCAATCCAAATGGAGCGCCAGGTGACGTCATGTTCCGTCGCACAGCCTATGAATTACTAGCAGCCAAGGGCTACCATGACGGATTTGTCCCTTATGTTTCCGGTCAGTACTCTCAGGAAGCCTTCGATGAAGGGAAGAAAACGTGGGACGGATGGTCTGGAAGAGATGTCGGTCTCGTGACAGACCAGAAAGTCTTGGAAAATGTATTTAAAGGTGAATACACCTCTTGGGCAGCCTTCAAGAAGGCCATGTACAAGGAGCGAATTGATCAGTTGACCAAACTGAAGCCAATCACCATTGAGTACGAGCTTAAAAATCCAAACAGTACCAAGAAAGTAACCATTCGTTCTTATGCAGAGATGCAGCAATTGATGGATGCAGCAGTAGCAGAGGATGTACGCAACATTACCAATGCTACTAGCCGTGTCGAAGCTAGCTGGGTCAACCTGCTTAAGAAGAAGATTTACAACGCTTATCTTCGTGAGACAGACGACTTCAGACAGTCTATTTTCAAGAAATAAGGAAACGATTCTGTTTGATTAAAATTTGAAAAATTCCTAGGTTTAAGGCTACCTAGGAATTTTTTCTGTGGTTTCTCCATGATCTTGTTTGTGCATTCAAGACCTGATAAGATAAGAATTTTGACAGCGTAAATGAACTGAAAAGATTAGCAGTTTTTTTGTGGCTATTATTTATAGCAAATAAATTGAATAATCTAGTAAATTTCGGTAGAATAGAGGGGATTCAAATCATGATGAAGGAAAGATTAGGAATGAAAAGAAGTTATTTAGGAGAAAAGCACCAGCGTTTTTCATTGAGAAAAGTTTCGGTTGGTTTGGTTTCTGCTTTGGTAGGGGTTTTCTACCTTTTTAGTGGAGGAGGTTCTCTTGCAAATGTAGCAGCCAGTGAACAGACGCCATCCGTCACAAAACAAATCCACTATAAGTACGTGACAGAGAGTGAGCTCACGGACCAAGAGAAGCAATTGGTAGTCAAAGAATTGCCACAGTTTGCTGAGGAAACAGATGATACATACTATTTGATTTATCGTCCGACGAGACAGTTGCCTGCAACTGGTCATAGCCAACTCATTAGCTCAATTGCAGCGGGGGCAGGCATTGTGCTACTGGTCGTAGCGATTAAACTGGGAAGAGATGATCGCAAGAAACTCGCTTCTTTCATGCTTTTGACCAGTCTAGGAAGTCAGCTAATTGCGCCAACTTCCTTGGCTTTGACAAATCAAATGCTGGCAGACTATAATCAGGAATTGACTGTACAGATCGGGGAAACATTGCAATCCCCACTTACGATTGAAGGCTACCAATATGTAGGGTATTTGAAATCTCAAAAAGAAGTGAAGCCTTCAGTTGATGGCAAGAAAGAGTTGAATCATTCGGCTCCTATTGATACTCCAGTTCAAACTTCAAACGGAAGTCAAGCGCAGGAAGAGTACCGTGCTCAGAAACCAAGTGATGCTCCTGTCTTTGAACAACCAGAGTTAAAGGTTGAAAGTAAAGATACCAGTCGTACAGAGATTATTCCTTTCCAAGTGGAGGAAGTAGAGGCGGCTGATTTGCCGCAAGGTCAAACTGAGGTGATTCAGGCAGGGAAAAATGGTAGTCGTACCATTCTGACCCGCAGCTACATTTTAAATGGTCAGGTGATCCATACAGAGGAGGTTTCCAATCAGGTAACGACTGAGCCTACTTCTGAGATTAGAAAAGTCGGAAGCAAGGTCCTTTCTCCTACAAAACCAAGCCCAGAGGAGTCCGTTAGTGAAAAACCAACAGACGCTCCTGTAAATGAAGTTCCAAGCTTAAACGTTGAAGAAAAAGATGTTACCACGACGGTAGCAGAACCCTACACTCGAGAACGAGTAGAGAGTGATAGCTTGCCAGTTGGCCAGACCAAGATAACCCAAGCTGGTCAAGATGGTGTGCGTACAATCGTCACCCGTCAGTACATGGTAGATGGAAAAGTAGAGAGAAGCCAGGAACTCTCTAACGAAGTGACAACCCCAGCAGTATCAGAAATCGTAACAGTTGGAACAGGCCCTGTTAGCGAGAAACCAACAGACGCTCCAATAAATGAAGTTCCAAGCTTAAACGTTGAGGAAAAGGATGTTACCACGACGGTAGCAGAACCCTAC
>NZ_KV802734.1:129826-130292 GCF_001810825.1 Streptococcus sp. HMSC076C08
AACAGACGCTCCTGTAAATGAAGTTCCAAGTCTAGAGGTTGAAGAAAAGGATGTTACTACGACGGTAGCAGAACCCTACACTCGAGAACGAGTAGAGAGTGATAGCTTGCCAGTTGGCCAGACCAAGATAACCCAAGCTGGTCAAGATGGTGTGCGTACGATCGTCACCCGTCAGTACATGGTAGATGGCAAAGTAGAGAGAAGTCAGGAACTCTCTAACGAAGTGACAACTCCAGCAGTATCAGAGATCGTAACAGTTGGAACAGGCACTATTAGCGATAAACCAACAGACGCTCCTGTAAATGAAGTTCCAAGCTTAAACGTTGAAGAAAAAGATGTTACCACGACGGTAGCAGAACCCTACACTCGAGAACGAGTAGAGAGTGATAGCTTACCAGTTGGCCAGACTAAGATAACTCAAGCTGGTCAAGATGGAGTGCGTACAATCGTCACCCGTCAGTACATG
>NZ_KV802734.1:130392-233789 GCF_001810825.1 Streptococcus sp. HMSC076C08
GTAGATGGAAAAGTAGAGAGAAGCCAGGAAATCTCTAACGAAGTGACAACACCAGCAGTATCGGAGATCGTAACCGTCGGAACAGCTCCTGTTAGCGAGAAACCAACAGACGCTCCTGTAAATGAAGTCCCAAGCTTAAATGTTGAAGAAAAGGATGTTACCACAACAGTGGCCGAATCCTATCCAACTAAGGAAGTGGAAAGTGCAGACCTGCCTTTGGGGCAAAGGGAAGTTAGCCAAGCTGGTCAAGATGGTGTGCGTACGATTGTCACCCGTCAGTATTTAGTAGATGGAAAAGTCGAAAATACAGAGGAAATCTCTAACACTATCACAAAAGAAGCAGTTCCTCAGATTATCAAAGTCGGTACAAAACCAATTTCTACAAATGCGGATCACGCTCCTGTGGAACCAGAAAAAGGAACTCTCGACCTCGAACCCTTACACCAATTAGTGGAAGAGGCCGATAGCATCCAGAAAACGCATCAGTATTTCAATGATACCACTGCAGATCAAGAGTCTTATAAACAGGCAGTCGCAAATGCCCAAGCTCTCTTTGAGGCATCTCATGCTAGTCAAGAACAGGTTGATTCTTTGAAAACAGCCCTTGAAACTGCTAAGAATAATCTAGACGGTCAACCTGTTGATAAGAAAACTCTTGGAGTTGAATTTGACATGAAGGATGTGACTCAGTCTACAGTTGCTTACCAGTATGCTGATGAACAAGCCAAACTCCGCTATCATCGTGCTCTAGATCAGGCCAAGCTCGTTTTGGACAATCCTTTCGCCAATCAAGCCTTGGTCGATCAAGTTCGGACGGATCTCGAGGCAGCTCGTCAAGCTCTGGATGGTGTCAAGAGAAAACCAACCCTCTCTCTAGTCAGTGTCGAGAAGGAAGAAGATCAACGCCAAGTTTCTCTTAGCTATCACTTGACGGATGCTACAGCAAGCTATCAATCAGCCAAAGTGCAGCTATACAAGGGCGAAACGCTGATCAAGGAAGTCGACCTTGTGGACCTCACTCAAAAATTGACACTTGATGACTTGGACTACTATACTCCTTATACCCTCAAAACTGTCATGAAATATGACCCGGGTCAAGGGGAACAAACTAGTATAGAGGATCAACGCCCAGTTCAGCTAGATTATAAGAAGGTTGAAATCAAAGATATTGATCGTATCGAACTGTACGGTAAAGATGGTAGTCACTACCGACGTTACCTATCCCTGTCGGAAGTTCCATCTGATTTAGACAACTACTATGTCCGCATTCAGTCAGACAAGTTCAAGGATATGCTCTTACCTGTTTCTAAGATTACAGATAAGGGCAATGCCTATTCCGTAACGGTATCAGCTAATCAGCTCGTCGAGGGAGAAGGGGATCATTATCGTCCAGATTACTCTTTTGAATTGCCAAAAACGCCTCTTAGTCAAGAAGGTGTCTATACGTCCTTCAAAGCGCTCATAGAGGCCATGAAGTCAAACCCGACTGGAAACTTCAAACTAGGAGCGGATGTTTCAGCAGATGAGGTTGAGTTAGAACATTCTGCGACAAGCTATGTTCCAGAAGAATTTTCAGGTAGCCTAACTAGCCGAGTGGATGGCAAAGATTATACCATCTACAACTTGGCAAAACCACTCTTTGCAACCTTGAAAAATGCCACCATCCAGCAACTGACCTTGAAATCGGCTGCAGTTACAGGCAAGGATTCTATAGGGGCCTTGGCTAGCAATGCTCAAAATGCAACGATTACGGATGTTTCTGTAAGTGGTAGTCTATCTGGGAACAAGCATATCGGTGGACTCGTAGGAGTTGCCCAAAACACAAAACTAACCAATGTTGCCTTTAAAGGATCCATCACCAGCACCCAAGATGGGGGGCAGGAGTACAATATTGGTGGCCTGGTCGGTAATTTCCACGGCAATCAATCACTGGCGCAGAAGAGTCAGGCAGATGTATCTATCCAAGTAACGGGTCGAAATGGAGACCAGCGTGTTGGAGGATTGATCGGTCGTTTGCAGAATGGAGCTAGATTAGAAACTTCTTATGTGTCTGGTTCTATCCAAAATGGAGGTCATTCTGGCCAAGTCGGTGGAGCGATCGGGTCTACTTGGAACAATGGACAGGTCCGAAATGTCTTGACCAGTGTCAAGGTTCAAAATGGTCATGCGATGACAGGAGATCCGTATCCTGAGGCTTCTGTTCGGGACTCTTATGTTCTTGAAGGAACTACAGCAAATCGAAAAGATGAGCGTTTTGTCCGTTCTATTTCAGAGGCCGATGCGCAAGCCAAACGTCAGTCCTTTGGAATCACTTCAAACTTGACGGACCAGGAGCCATTGCAGCAAGCTTACCAGCATCAAACAGACTATAGTCGAGTGAGGGGAGCCCAAGAGTCCAGAAAACAAGCCTACAAAAATGTAGAAAAACTATTACCATTCTACAACAAAGACTTCATCGTTCATATAGCCAACCAATTAGCTGAAGATGATAAACTCAACAAAGTAGCCCTGCTAGATGTAGTTCCGATGAAAGATGAGACACTGATAACAGATGTCAATAGCCATAAGGGTGAAATCAATAGACTGATGCTGCATTATGCAGATAAGACGATCGCTTATCTTGATCTGACCTACAAGGGTGATTTTGCCAAT
Organism: Streptococcus sp. HMSC076C08; assembly: GCF_001810825.1. GTDB lineage: Bacteria > Bacillota > Bacilli > Lactobacillales > Streptococcaceae > Streptococcus. The sequence goes on from NZ_KV802734.1 coordinate 133,045, forward strand.
GGCCAGATTGCTGAATATAGCATCACTGATAAGAATTTGCTCTATACGCCAGAGGCCTTCTTATCTGACTACCAGTCCATTAAAGCGAGTGTCTTGGAAGAACTCAAAGCTGTGACCTATGACTCGGCTGCAGTGCGTAAAGTATTAGGGATTGGTGAAACAGCTTCCTTAGATGATCTTTATTTGGAAAAAGCCTTTGAACAAACCAAGGCTGAACTAGGTCAGGAGCTCCTCAAGGTGCTTTCAGTTGACAAGTCGATTAACACCCTAGGCCCTGCCGTAGCGGATGCGATTAGCCAAAAGATTCTGCAGCACAAAGAGGCCTTCATGCTTGGTCTGACCTATCTCAACCGATGGTACAATGTCAACTATGGAACGTTCAATACCAAAGATCTTAATGCCTATAAGTTTGATTTCTTTGGCAATCAAGCAGCTTCGACACTGGATACTATCATCGCTCTCGGGAACTCTGGAATGGGCAATCTTCGAGCGCAAAACAACTTCAATGCTTACCGACAATCCCTAGCCAAGGAAAAAGGGAAAGGAGACCTCTTTGCTTACTTAGAAAGTCTGCGTGAACTCTTCTTGCCAAATAAAACCAACAGTGAGTGGTTCAAGGAAAATACCAAGGCTTATATTGTAGAAGCTCGTTCAAGTCTGCCAGAAATTCAGGCTAAGCAAGACAATGCAGATCGTAAGAGTAAGTATACAATCAAGGTCTACGACAGACTGACTCAGGGAGATTGGGGCTTCAAGCAAATGGTTCTCCAGCTTCTGACCTTACCTGAAAGAGATGTCTATATCATCAGCAATATGTCGACCATTGCCTTTGGTAGCTTTGGAGGCTACAGGAAAGAAGGTGGCAGAGTTCTCTCAGGTGAGGAACTCCATCGACACGTTGAAAAACTTGTGGATCAATCAGCTGAATGGCAACGAAACCACTATGACATGTGGTACAACATTCTAAGTCCAAACAGGAAAGACACTCTATTCAGACGGGTGATTGTTACAGACGGTTTCTTTCTTTATAATGATAAAGGCCAGCAATATTGGGCTCCGCGTAATGATAAGACCTCTGTTGCTATGTACAATTTCTTTGGTCCTGCTGGCAAGTATCACGGAGACAATGGACTAGGAGCCTTTGCCAATGGTTATGAAGTCTTCTACGTCTATGACCAGATGCTGGGAGCTTCTGGAACCATGGTCTATACCCATGAAATGACCCACAACTCGGATGGTTCTATCTATTTTGAAGGACATGGTCGTCGTGAGGGTGAAGGACCTGAGAGCTTTGCTACAGGGATGTTAGAGTCTGTAACCAATGTTAGCGAAAAAGGTCTCGTACTTAATAGCTTCTATCAAGGAGATAAAGATTCGACCACACGTTACCATACCTATGATCCTGTTGCTCGATTCTCCTCAGCAGACGCTCTTCGCGACTACATGCATGGAGTCTTTGATGTGCTGAACCTTCTGGATTATGTAGAAGGGGATATTGTTACTGGAGTTCTAACTGATCAACAGAAAATGAAATGGTACCGCAAGGCTGAAAATTATAACTTTGAAAAAACTTCTTATGGTAAACAAGCCCACGCTGATGATCGAATTGTCCCTATAACAGCCGAAGAAGCAGCCAAACTAAAATCTGTCGATGCTCTGGTTGATCATAATATCATTGGTCGTCGGGACGGTTGGGATACCGCTAGCTTTGGACGAAATGGCTACTACATCGTCAATATGTTTGCTTCCTTCTATGCAGCTCTGGACAATCCAACTGGTGCACCTGGTGGACTTATGTTCCGTCGTAGAGCCTATGAATTGCTCGGAGACAAGGGTTACCAACAAGGATTTGTCCCATATGTATCTGGCCAATACTCCGGCCAAGCGCTTAAAGAAGGTAATAAGACCTACTCAATCTGGAACAGAGGAGATGTCGGAGTAGTTGGAGATGATCTAATCCTTAGAAACCTCTACGGTAGTCAGTATGAATCATGGAAGGATTTGAAGAAAGCTATGTTGAATGAGCGATACAACAAAGCGCAAAACTTCCTTCGTCCAATTACCATTGAGTTTGAAGCCGGAAAACTAGATAGCAAACGACAAATTACGATTTCTTCTTATGAGGAATTACAAGATTATATGTACTTAGCAGTACTAGCGGATGCCTCAGCTAAGAACATTGATCGTGCCTTATCAGACAGCTCTAAGAGCAGTGTCGCCCAACTCAAGTATCGTATTTTTAATGCTTATCTACGTGCCACAGACGACTTCAGACAGTCTATCTTTGAAAGATAAGTCTCTTGCAAAAACAGACACGAAAAAAGAAGATCCAAGTGATCTTCTTTTTTCTATGAAAATTACTAGCTTACTACTAAAAACGAATGAATTTACAAACAAATTGATACATGATATATTTCTTGCTCGAAATGTCTGTTTAGAAATTTGAAATCATTCACCATCTAGTATCCTCATTTTGAAATTTCTTTTATTTTTCATGAAAATATGATAAAATGATAGCTGAAAAATTTTTAAGGAGATTCAGATGAAAACAAATACACTTGCTCGCGTAAATGCGATTTTTGGTCTTATCGCAGGTATTGTTTTACTGTTGGCGCCTCTTGTTATGTTTATGATAGCTGTCGGGGTTGCTGCAGTGACGGAAGACCCTGATGCAACAGATAGTATATTGAGGATTTTTATAATTATTTTTTCATTGGTGAAAATTGCTGTCTTGGTTTTAGGAATTGTGTCTATTGTCTATTACAAGGACGATGAGCGTGTGACGCCAGCACCGTCTGTTTTGTTTATCGTGGGTGGTTCTGTTGGATTGATCCCATTCTTGGGCTGGGTAGGAGGAATTCTGACAATCATTGGTGGATCCCTCTATTTTGGACTTTTGAAAAAATTCGAGATTCAAGAATAATGACTTTTTGTTAGAAATATTTTCAAATAAGAGAAGGCGATTAGCCTTCTTTTTTTGTCATCAACGACGGATAAATTTTATAGGATAAATAAGCTTTTACATTCATAAAATTCAAAGCATTTATTTGAGACAAGGACCTTTTTTTATAGTATAATGATGAATGTAAATTACCTATATCAAAATATAATCCTAGTTATTTTCTTGATAGAGGTTAAAAAGCGAGAGGATTTAAAATGAAAAAGTTTTTTGGAGAGAAGCAGCATCGTTTCTCCTTACGAAAATTAGCAATTGGTCTTGTATCAGCTTCGATTTCAAGCCTATTTTTTGTGTCCATTGCTAGCAGTGGTACCGTATTTGCTCAAGAAAATGCAGCTGTTCACTACAAATATGTGACGGATACGGAGCTGAGTGGGCAAGAAAAGGACTTGATTGTCAAGGATATTCCTAAAATTGCTGAAGATAGTGAGAGCACCTATTATCTAGTCTACCGTATGGATGAGAAAGCCCAGCTGGGTCAGTTGCCCAATACAGGTGGACAGAATAGCCTTACTAGTGTTTTAACTGGTGGAGCCCTAGCTTCAATTGGCCTCCTTATTTTTGTTGTATCCAAAAAGAAAGGCAAGAAGAAAGCTCTTTTGAATGTGATTTTGGTAACAGGGATGGGCAGTGGTTTGGCTTCTTCAGTTCAGGCTATCGAAAATCAACTTTTGCTCCAATACAATCAGGAATACCAATTATCCCAAGGAGATAGTCTGCCTTTGCCACGCGCCTTATCGGGTTATACCTACCTAGGCTATATTAAGAAAGACAAGGACTCTAGTCAGCAAGAAACTGCTACTAGGGATCAGAAACTAGACTACACGGTTCAACCTCATTTCCAAGCCAACGAAGGTGGACAAAAGGCAGGAGATGAGCAGAAAGCTCCGTCTCCTACACTCCCTGCTGAAAACCCAATCCCTTCTCAAGATTCATCCGATCCAAAACCGTCTGGTCTTGCTAGTGTGGATCCTCAGGATGAAGTCTTGGCTGGTCGCGTGAATAAACCAGAGCTCCTATACAAAGACCAAGAAATTGTAACCAAACTAGACTTTTCAGAAGTGGTTCAAGAAAATCCAGAACTAACAGAGGGAACCATCCATGTCAAACAAGAAGGTCGTGCTGGGAAGAAGATTGAACTTGTTCGCATTTTCACTGTTGAAAACCAAGAAATTTCTCGGGAAGTTCTCTCAACCAAAGTAGAAGAAGCCTTGCCACGTATAGTAGAGAAAGGGACTAAGAAGGCAGTTGCTCCGAGTGAAGCACCTCAGTCTGCAAAAAAAGGAGAGCCTGAGACGCAGGCTCCATTACCAGAATATACAGGCGAGCAAGCAGGAGCAGTCGTTGAACCCGAGCAAGTCGCTCCACTACCTGAGTATCAGGGAACCCAAGCTGGTGCCATCGTTGAACCGGAAAAAGTTGAACCAGAGGTTGGGGGTGTCCAGTCAGGGGCTTTGGTGGAACCAGAAACGACTGACAAACCAGCCTATACAGGCGAGCAGTCTGGTGCAATCGTAGAGCCTGAAGAGGTGCCACCAACACCAGAGTATACAGGAACTCAAGCGGGAGCGATTGTAGCCCCTGAGACAACTGACAAACCAGAATATACAGATACTCAATCAGGTACGATTGTGGAACCCGAACAAGTCACTCCACTACCTGAGTATCAGGGAACACAGGCTGGTGCTATCGTCGAACCAGAAATCCAGTCTTCCCTTCCAGAGTATAAAGGTACCCAAGCTGGAGCAGTCATTGAACCCGAACAAATTGCTCCTCTACCAGAATATACTGGCAATACCGAGCAAGTAAAACCGGAAACTCCGACAGAAAAACAAAAAGAAAAAGATCCAGAAAAAACACTTGAATTAAGAAACATTTCGGATCTGGAGTTGTATAGTCAGACCAATGGTACTTACAAACAACACGTTTCTTTAGACAGTGTTCCAAAGAATACAGAAACTTACTTTGTCAAGGTTAAATCTTCGTCATTTAAAGATGTCTATCTACCAGTCACTTCAATAACGGCTGAAACGAAAGATGGTCAGCCGGTTTATAAAATCACAGCCAAGGCTGAGAAACTCCAGCAAGAGCTAGAAAATAAATATGTCGATAATTTCACCTTCTACCTAGCTAAGAAGGCTACAGACGAAACGACAACCTTTACTTCCTTTAGCAACCTAGTCAAAGCTATCAACCAGAATCTCTCTGGAACCTATCATTTAGCAGCTAGTTTGAATGCCAACGAAGTGGAACTGGGACCTGATGATAGATCTTACATCAAGGGTAACTTTACTGGTCAGTTGATTGGTGAAAAAGATGGCAAGCAGTATGCTATTTACAACTTGAAAAAGCCTCTGTTCGAAACTTTGAGTAGCGCCACAGTAGAAAAATTGAGTCTGAAAAATGTCTCTATTTCAGGGAAAGATGATATCGGTTCACTAGCATATAAAGCTCAGAATGGCACAAAGATTAAACAAGTTCACGTTGATGGTGTTCTCGCCGGTGAACGTGGTATCAGTGGTTTGTTGGCAAAGGCTGAGCAATCAAGTATCACAGAGAGCAGTTTCAAGGGAAGAATTATCAACACGTATGAGACGACTGCTGCCTACAATATCGGTGGTCTGGTCGGTCATTTGACAGGTGACAAGGCTTTACTTACTAAGTCAAAAGCGACAGTGACCATTTCATCCAACACAAATAGTTCAGATCAGACTGTGGGTGGTCTTGCAGGTCTAGTAGATCAGGATGCACAGATCCAAGATAGCTATGCTGAAGGCGATATTAACAATGCCAAGCACTTTGGTAGAGTCGCGGGAGTAGCAGGCTATTTGTGGGATCGAAAAACTAATGAGGAACAGCATGCTGGAAAATTGACCAATGTTCTCAGTGATGTCAATGTAACCAACGGAAATGCCATTACCGGTTACCACTATAATGGAATGAGGGTGAAGGACACATTCAGCAGCAAGGCAAACAGAGTCTACAATGTCACCTTAGTCAAGGATGAGGTCGTCAGCAAGGAATCCTTTGAAGAAAGAGGAACAATGCTAGATGCTTCCCAAATCGAAAGCAAAAAAGCAGCTATCAATCCTCTCACTCTACCAACAGTGGAGCCCCTCTCAACAAGTGGCAAGAAAGACAGTGATTTTTCTAAGGTGGCCCATTATCAAGCTAAGCGCGCCTTGGCTTATAAGAACATTGAAAAATTGTTACCCTTCTATAACAAGGCAACCATCGTCAAATACGGAAATCTGGTCAATGAGAACAGTCTTTTGTATCAAAAAGAAGTCTTGTCAGCAGTCATGATGAAGGATAACCAAGTCATCACAGACATTGTTTCAAACAAAGAGACTGCAAACAAACTCTTGCTTCACTACAAGGACCATTCATCTGAGAAACTCGATCTCCAGTACCAGACTGATTTCGCCAAATTAGCAGAATATAGTCTAGGAGATACTGGGCTTCTCTATACGCCAAACCAATTCTTGTACGACCAAAGCTCTATCATCAAGCAAGTCTTACCTGAATTGCAGCAGGTGGACTACCACTCAGAAGGCATCAGAAAGACACTTGGTATTTCTCCAAAAGTCGAGCAGACTGAGCTCTATCTAGAAGACCAGTTCGCCAAAACCAAGGAACAACTGGAAGACAGTTTGAAGAAACTCTTGTCAGCAGATGCTGGACTGGCTAGTGTCAACCCAGTCACTGAAGGCTATCTTGTAGATAAAATCAAGCGCAACAAAGAAGCCTTGCTACTTGGTTTGACCTATCTGGAGCGTTGGTACAACTTCAGCTATGGTCAGGTAAACGTCAAAGACCTGGTTCTGTACCACCTGGACTTCTTTGGTAAGGGAAATGCTTCACCACTGGACACTCTGATTGAGTTAGGTAAATCTGGCTTTAATAATCTTCTTGCTAAGAATAATGTCGATACTTATGGTATCAGTCTTGCCAACCAGCATGGAACGACAGATTTGTTTAGCACGCTAGAAAATTACCGAAAAGTCTTTCTACCAGAGAAAAGCAACAATGACTGGTTTAAATCAGAGACCAAGGCTTACATTGTCGAAGAAAAATCCACTATCGAAGAGGTGAAAACGAAGCAAGAACAAGTTGGGACTAAGTATTCTATCGGTGTCTATGACCGCATCACGAGTGCCACTTGGAAATACCGCAATATGGTCTTGCCGCTCCTAACCTTGCCAGAGAAATCAGTCTTTGTCATCTCAACCTTGTCTAGTCTAGGATTTGGAGCTTATGATCGCTACCGCAATAGCGAGCATAGAGCAGGCAAGGCTCTTAATGACTTTGTTGAAGAAAATGCGCGTGAAACTGCCAAACGTCAGCGAGATCACTACGATTATTGGTATCGTATTTTAGATAATGAGGGACGTGAAAAACTCTATCGTACGATTCTCCTTTATGATGCCTATAAATTTGGTGATGACACAACCTCAGGAAAAGCTACATTGGAGGCTAAGTTTGATAGTTCCAATCCAGCCATGAAAAACTTCTTTGGACCAGTTGGCAATAAGGTAGTACACAACCAGCATGGAGCCTACGCAACAGGTGATGGCGTCTACTATATGTCTTACCGTATGCTGGACAAGGATGGAGCCATTACTTATACCCATGAAATGACCCATGATTCAGATCAGGATATTTATCTTGGTGGCTATGGTCGAAGAAGTGGCTTGGGCCCAGAGTTCTTCGCAAAAGGCTTATTGCAAGCCCCTGACCAACCAAGTGACGCAACCATTACCATCAATTCTATCTTGAGACACTCAAAATCAGATAGTACAGAGGGCTCCCGTCTGCAAGTCTTGGATCCGACAGAGAGATTCCAAAATGCAGCAGATCTTCAGAACTATGTTCACAATATGTTTGACCTTATCTACATGATGGAATATCTCGAAGGGCAGTCAATCGTTAACAAACTAAATGTTTACCAGAAAATGGCGGCTCTCAGAAAGATTGAGAACAAGTATGTGAAAGATCCAGCAGATGGAAATGAGGTTTATGCCACTAACGTAGTCAAAGAATTGACAGAAGAAGAGGCCCGAAACTTGAATAGTTTTGAAGGTTTGATTGACCACAACATCTTATCTGCTCGTGAGTACCAGACTGGCGACTATGAACGAAATGGCTACTATACCATTAAACTCTTTGCTCCAATCTTTTCAGCTCTCAGCAGTGAGAAAGGCACGCCAGGGGACCTTATGGGACGTCGGATTGCTTATGAACTTCTGGCTGCCAAAGGATTTAAGGATGGAATGGTACCTTATATCTCAAACCAATACGAAGAAGTTGCCAAACAAAAAGGTAAAACCATCAATCTCTATGGTAAAGAACGAGGATTAGTGACAGATGATCTTGTATTGGACAAGGTATTTGAAGGCAAGTATTCATCTTGGGCTGCCTTTAAGAAAGCCATGTATAAAGAACGTGTGGATCAGTTTAAAAACTTGAAACAAGTGACCTTTAAAGATCCGACAAAACCATGGCCAAACTATACGACAGAGACCATCAATAGTGTGACTGAATTGCAAGCCCTTATGGACCAAGCTGTTCTCAAGGATGCTGTAAGTCCTCGTTGGAGCAACTATAATCCAGAGTATGACAGTGCAGTTCATAAGTTGAAGAGAGCAATCTTTAAAGCTTATCTTGACCAAACAAACGACTTCAGAACCTCTATTTTTAAGAAATAAGGGTTAGAAAATGAAAAGGGAGGATCGACAGATCTTCTCTTTTTATGTTCAGATGTCTGAAAGCAGGTAGGCGATTTGTTTGTGACGGAGAAGGTCTTTTGTTTCTGGAGCAAATATGGTAGAATGATAGCTACGATAGAAGGAGGTTTTTATGGAGAGAGATAGATTGGTTCGACTCAATTGGAGACTGGGCATGGTGGCAGGAGTGACCTTACTTTTGGGACCTGTCCTACGATTTTTGCTATCCTATACTGGGGCCATCATCTATAAAGATCCTTCAAAAATGCTGGTTATCACGGTTGCCTTTTCCCTGCTCCTGACATTTTTTAAGATTTTGATGATTGCATTAGGAACCTTTATGTTAATCTATTTCGAAGAAGATCAACAACTTCGAAAGCTACCTTCTATTTTATTTATCATTGGTGGCGTGCTGGGCTTTCTTTCAGCGACCGAGTGGATAGGAGGATTTCTAATCATTAAAGGCGCTGTTTCTTTTTCTAAATTTTTGAAAGAAGTCCGTGGCCTTGTCTGATAGTCTAGTGAAACAATCCGTTTGAGGGTTGTTTTTTTATTTAAAGAATTATCTGGCAAAAGAATATGTTAGCAAAATGCTTTTTTATAAGAAAACATGATGTAATACAACTTGAAAAAATAAAAAGAGAATATTATGAAACAATCTTTCATTACATCGTATTTAACATTCTATTTAAAAGCTTCCATTACTTTAGAGGGAGTCTTTATAAAAACTTCTAACCCTACTATTTTAAAAGTTATTCCACTGGGTTCTCAAAATAAAACAATTCCTGTTGATCATGTTGCAAGTGTAGATAGTTCATTTCGTCTTGATTTCAAAACATTTGCTTGGGTATAATTTTCGCTCTTATTGGCCTTTCAATGATGCAAAATTCATTTATTGGGGGATTGATATTAGCGGCTTATGGTGTATTAACAGTGCTAAGTGCTTTTCAAACTCTACTAGTTTTGCATCTTGCTTCTGGTGGAACACATGTTGTCAGTGTGGTAGTATTTGAAAAAGCTAATCTTGAAAATTGCAAAGAAACAATTGAAGGTCTAATTCATAATCGTTACAATGATACTAATGTAACTAAGAATACTGATCGTTTAATTGATGCTTTAAATAACAAATAATTGCAATCGTTTCTTGATTGAATATCGCGAATTAATAATATCTAGATGAGAGGACACCGTTCTCTCTTTTTAGTTGATTTTAACTAGCTTTTTTGTGAAAAATTGTGTAAAATAGAATAGATAAACGAGGGAAACCTCGAAAAATAAAAGGAGAATCCATCTAATGGTAAAATTGGTTTTTGCTCGCCACGGTGAGTCTGAATGGAACAAAGCTAACCTTTTCACTGGTTGGGCTGATGTTGATTTGTCTGAAAAAGGTACACAACAAGCGATTGACGCTGGTAAATTGATCAAAGAAGCTGGTATCGAATTTGACCAAGCTTACACTTCAGTATTGAAACGTGCAATCAAAACAACAAACTTGGCTCTTGAAGCTTCTGACCAATTGTGGGTTCCAGTTGAAAAATCATGGCGTTTGAACGAACGTCACTACGGTGGTTTGACTGGTAAAAACAAAGCTGAAGCTGCGGAACAATTTGGTGATGAGCAAGTTCACATCTGGCGTCGTTCATACGATGTATTGCCTCCAAACATGGATCGTGATGATGAGCATTCAGCACACACTGACCGTCGTTACGCTTCACTTGACGACTCAGTTATCCCAGATGCTGAAAACTTGAAAGTGACTTTGGAACGTGCCCTTCCATTCTGGGAAGACAAAATCGCTCCAGCACTTAAAGATGGTAAAAACGTATTCGTAGGAGCTCACGGTAACTCAATCCGTGCCCTTGTAAAACACATCAAACGCTTGTCAGATGACGAAATCATGGACGTGGAAATCCCTAACTTCCCACCATTGGTATTCGAATTCGACGAAAAATTGAACGTAGTTTCTGAATACTACCTTGGAAAATAATCTATAAACAGAAAGCCTAGAAATTCCTAGGCTTTTTTGTATCTAAGTTTAAAAAAAGGCAATTTAGCTAATTGAAAAAGTATAAAATGAGAGGATATAGCTTATGAAATAGTAAGTTGTATGAATTAATCTTCTTTTGATTCGTAGCTCCAGTGTTCGTAGTTATAGGTTGATAAAATTATATCCGTGATTTCTTCCGGTTCTTCTTGCGCTCCCCCTGCAATCCAAAGAGAAATAATCCCTTCAATACTTGATAAGAAGATTTCCAAAGCGTATTTGTGAGGAATTTGGAAGTTTTCTGATAAGAAATGACGAGTCGTTTCTTTTTGATTATCAGTTAGAATAATGCTACTTAGAAATTCACGAATTGCACCACGAAAGTCTATGTAATGACTTTGGGACAAGGCGTTGATGAGGCGTTCGTTCGAACGTAATATATAGAAATTTGCTAACATAAACTTTCTAGGAGATTCTCTTTCTTTTTCTAAAAAAATGTAGAGCTGGGAAATGATTTCACTTTTAAAACTGTCAATCATTTGATATTTGTCTTCATAGTGTAGATAGAAAGTTCCCCTATTAATTCCTGCGCGTTTGCAGAGTTTACTAATTGATATATTTTCAAATTTCTCCTCTGATAGCAGCTGAATCAAAGCTTCTTTGATGTCTTCCTTAGTAGTAGTTTTTCGTTTCTGAACCATTTCTCTTCCTTTTTCTTAAATCAACACTTTGTTGATTTTTGATTATTGCTTTTTGACTTAGCCCATTATATAATATTTGTGATTTAGAATCAACACCTTGTTGATTTAAGAAAATGAGCTTTGAAAAGGAGATAAACGATATGGCTTATATTGAAATGAAACACAGCTACAAGCGTTACCAGGTTGGGGATACGGAGATTGTGGCTAATCGTGATGTGAATTTTGAAATTGAAAAAGGGGAGCTGGTTATCATACTTGGTGCTTCAGGTGCTGGAAAATCAACCGTTCTCAATCTCCTAGGAGGTATGGATACCAATGATGAGGGGGAGATTTGGATCGATGGTGCCAATATTGCCAACTATAGTTCGCACCAACGAACAAACTATCGTCGTGAAGGTGTAGGTTTTGTTTTTCAATTTTACAATCTGGTCTCCAATCTGACAGCCAAGGAAAACGTGGAACTGGCCTCAGAAATCGTGACAGATGCCTTAGATCCAGAGCAGGTTTTGACAGATGTAGGGCTAGGTCATCGCCTCAATAATTTTCCAGCCCAGCTTTCTGGAGGGGAGCAACAGCGAGTCTCCATCGCACGGGCAGTAGCCAAAAATCCTAAAATTCTCCTCTGTGATGAACCGACAGGTGCCTTGGATTATCAGACGGGGAAGCAAGTCTTGAAAATTCTCCAAGACATGTCTCGTCAAAAAGGAGCGACGGTGATTATCGTGACCCACAATGGTGCGCTAGCTCCTATTGCAGATCGGGTGATTCACATGCGCGATGCCACTGTTAAGAGCATGACGATCAATGAGCATCCGCAGGATATCGATACATTGGAGTATTAGCATGAAAAAAACATATCAGAAAGACCTATTTCAGTCAGTGACGACTTCAAAGGGACGCTTTGTTTCTATCTTAACCTTGATGATGCTGGGTTCTCTAGCCCTAGTAGGTCTCAAGGTGGCCAGTCCCAACATGGAACGTACGGCAGAGGATTATCTCCGTAAAGCCAATACTCTGGACCTGGCCGTGATAGCTGATTATGGCTTGGACAAAGAAGACCAAGACGAACTAAAGACCCTTCAAGGAGCAAGTGTTGAGTTTGGCTATATGGCAGACCTAACCGTTGAACATAGTGAAGAAGCGGTTCGACTTTATTCCAAACCAGAGAGCATTTCAACCTTCCAAGTGACAGAAGGGCGACTGCCAGAAGCTGATGAGGAAATTGCCCTAGCCGACTTCTGGAAAGACCGCTATCATATTGGAGAGACCATTACCTTTACTAAGAAAGAAGAAAAGTCCGTTCTAAAATCCCAAACTTTTACAATTACTGGATTTGTTGAGTCGGGTGAAATCCTTTCTAAAGAAGATTTAGGAAGTGCTAGTAGTGGAAATGGCAACCTGACTGGCTATGGAGTAATTTTACCCAGTCAGTTTGACTCAGATGTTTATAGTATTGCGCGTGTGCGCTATGACGATTTAAAAAATCTGGATACTTTTTCATCAGACTATAAGACCAAACGAGCCCAACATCAGGAAGAGTTGCAAGACTTACTTGCTGATAATGGTCAAAAAAGATTGGCAAGTATCAAATCAAATGGGCAAAAGAGCTTGGAAGAGGGCAAAGAACAGCTCCAAACTGCTGAAAGCAACCTTGAAAATGGCAAGAGTCAGTTAGAGCAGGCCGAAAGTCGCTTGAAAACGCAAGAAGAACAAGCGACCGCTTTACCAGAACCGCAAAAGAGTCAAATCGAGGGACAGCTGACAAAAGCTAAGGAAGAACTGGCGACAAAAAAAGAAAAACTGGCTCAGACAGAGAGTGATCTAACTAAGGAAAAAGAGAAGCTTGAACAGCGTCAGAAAGAGCTTGATGAACTGGCAGAGCCGAAATACCACGTATACAATCGCCAAACCATGCCAGGTGGTCAAGGCTACCTCATGTACAGCAATGCATCATCAAGCATTCGTTCAGTCGGAAATATCTTCCCAGTGGTGCTATATATGGTCGCTGCAATGGTGACCTTTACAACGATGACTCGCTTTGTAGATGAAGAACGCACCAATGCAGGTATTTTCAAGGCCTTGGGTTACCGCAACCGAGATATTGTTGCCAAGTTTGTCCTCTATGGTTTTCTTGCAGGAACTGTGGGAACCATTATAGGAACACTTCTTGGACATTATCTTCTTGCAGGGGTGATTTCAGATGTTATAACAGCTGGGATGGTTGTTGGAAAAAGTCACGAGTATTTCTATTGGTCTTATAGTATCCTTGCCCTAGCCTTGAGTTGGGTATCTAGTGTTTTGCCGGCTTATCTGGTGGCGCGAAGGGAGTTGCACGATGAAGCAGCCCAACTCTTACTTCCCAAACCTCCCGTTAAGGGATCAAAGATTTTGCTGGAACGACTGAGCTTTATTTGGAGTCGTTTGAGTTTTACTCATAAGGTTACGGCAAGAAATATCTTTCGTTATAAGCAACGGATGCTGATGACCATTTTTGGAGTTGTAGGTTCAGTTGCTCTCTTATTTGCTGGTCTTGGTATTCAGTCATCTGTGGGAGGAGTTTCCGAACGCCAATTTGAACAAATCCAGCAATACCAGATGATTGTAGCAGAAAAGAGCAGTGCAACGGAGCAAGAAAAAGCAGATCTGGAAAGTGCCTTGCAAGCTGAATCGATCCACGCTTATCAAAAGATTTACTCTAAATCCATTGAAAAAGATTTCAAAGGAAAAGCAGGACTTCAAACCATCACCATGATGGTTACTAGTGGAGAAGACTTCAATCCCTTTATCACATTAGAGGAAAATGGGCGAGAGTTGCAGGTCACTAATGGAGCGGTCGTGAGTCAAAAATTAGCCCAATTAGCAAGTGTTACGGTTGGAGACAAGCTGGAGCTTGACGGGAAGGAAATCAAGGTTGCGGCTATTTCTGAAAACTATGTTGGACACTTTGTTTATCTAAACCGTGCGACTTACGAACAAGTCTATGGAACCAGTCCGCAAGACAATACCTACCTAGTAAAATTAAAAGACCCAACACCTTCCAATACGGAGAAAGAAGCGGCTACTTTCATGGGAAAAGCTGCTGTTTCTGGGGTCGTCCAAAATGCAACGGCTATCCATCTCTTTGAATCTGTAGCCAATTCTCTCAATAAAACCATGGCAATCCTTGTCCTTGTTTCCGTCTTACTAGCCATTGTCATTCTTTACAATCTCACCAATATCAATGTGGAAGAACGTATCCGCGAACTTTCCACTATCAAGGTTCTCGGTTTCCACAATAAAGAAGTGACCCTCTATATCTACCGCGAGACCATAGTGCTATCCCTTGTGGGGATTGTTCTCGGTTTGGTAGCAGGCTACTATTTACATCAATTTTTGATACAAATGATTTCACCTGCCACCATACTCTTTTATCCTCAGGTCAGCTGGGAAGTCTATGCGCTTCCAATCGTCGCAGTGACGGTGATTTTGACTTTACTAGGTCTCTTTGTCAATCACCACTTGAGAAAGGTGGATATGCTTGAAGCCCTGAAATCAGTAGAGTAATTCAAGGTTTTAAACAGTAAATCAGTTGACAAAGTCTCTGCTTCTTGGTAGAATAAGAATTGTCGTAAAGACAAATAACTTCTTCTTGGTTACAGGCATGCCAACCTGTCACTCGGATGAAGCCAAATAAAAAGGAGAAACATCATGGCAATCTCAAAAGAGAAAAAAAATGAAATCATCGCACAATATGCACGTCACGAAGGTGATACAGGTTCAGTAGAGGTTCAAGTTGCTGTCCTTACTTGGGAAATCAACCACCTTAACGAACACATCAAACAACACAAAAAAGACCACGCTACTTACCGTGGATTGATGAAGAAAATCGGTCGCCGTCGTAACTTGCTTGCATACTTGCGTAAAAACGACGTTAACCGTTACCGTGAGTTAATCAACTCTCTTGGACTTCGTCGCTAATCTTGCGTCTAAAACGTTTCTATACTTCGTTGGCTTCAGCTCGATGTACCATTAGTACAATCTTCGCCTCGTCGCCTAGTCTATAAACGTTTTATCCAGCAAGACTTGAGCTCTCTGATATTCAGAGAGCTTTTTTACTTTTGTCACCCTACCTCGATATACTAAAGTATTATCTTCGGTTACGGTTTCTAGCACTGTAAGGTAAAATAAACCAAATCATCTCCCTTCGGGGAGATTTTTTATTTTCACTAGTTTTATAGTACAATCTTCGGCTTGTCGCCTAGTCTATAAACGTTTTAGCCCGAGCTCAAATCAGCTCTCTGACTTCAGATGGCTTTTTCTATATATATTTACATCCTTGTTCATCTAATAGAAATATGGTATACTTTTCATGAGAATTTTCTAAATTTTTAATTTTGTTTAAGGAGGTTTTCATGCTTTCCAAATTTTCTGGAAGCCGACGGGACCTGCAATTTGTGTTACTTTTAGGTATTTTGCTAGCTGTTTTAGGGATTTCCCTTTTTCTAGCAGTTTCTATGGGATCCGTTGCGATTGATCTAGGCGATACCTATCGGATTATTTTGAGCAGGTTGGGGTTTCCTCTTGAGATAGGAGAGGTTTCTAAGTCCACTCTTGCCATTGTATGGAACATGAGATTCCCCCGAGTATTGCTCGGGCTTATAGTAGGAGCTGGTCTTTCTATGTGTGGTAGCGTGATGCAGTCCACAGTGAATAACCCCATCGCAGAGCCTTATGTCTTAGGAATTTCTGCGGGTGCAACTCTAGGGGCAACTTTGAGCATCATTCTCGGTTTGAAAGTGATGATTAGCCTTGGAGCTTTTCTTGGAGCTATTTTGGCAACAATTGCTGTCCTCATCATTGCCTCTATGCAGGGAAGGATGACGACTTCCAGTCTGATCTTATCAGGAACGGTGGTCAACGCTCTCTTTCTGGCTTTTTCCAACTTTATTATCTCAGTCGGAGCTAATGCGGACAGTGTGATGACCATTAAGTTTTGGACCATGGGTTCGCTCGCTGGGACTTCCTGGGCAGATTTGCTCCTGCCAACTATAGTAGTAGGATTGGCCTTTCTATTTTTCGCTACTCAGTATCGTGTTTTTAATGCGATGATGATGGGAGATGAGGCTGCTTTAACTTTGGGAATTCCCTTACGCTTCTATTGGTATCTTTATGTGACCGTGGTGGCTGTGCTGACAGCTGTCTTGGTGGCTACTTGTGGAATTATTGGATTTGTTGGTTTGATTACTCCTCACTTAGCTCGAGGGTTAGTAGGAACGAATTACAGGAGACTTTTTCCCGTTGCGACCTTACTGGGTGCCCTCTTTGTGGTCTGGGCAGATGTACTCTCTCGTGTCATTATTCCCAATGCTGAGCTGCCGATTGGTATTTTCACAGCCTTAGTAGGTGCTCCCTTCTTTATCTACATTGTAGGAGGTAGGCGAAGGGAGGTGAGGGTCTGATATGGATTTTATGTGTCAGGATGTCCACTTTGGACTAGGAGAGAAAAAAATCCTCAAAGGAGTTTCTCTTAAGGTTGAGGGGCATCAATTTCACACGATACTAGGGCCAAATGGAAGTGGAAAAACCAGTCTGCTTAAACTCCTCTATCGTCAGGAAAAGGCAGACAAAGGCTTGATAAGCCTAGATGGAAAGCCGCTGGAGCATTGGTCACTCAAAGAAACAGCCAAGCAAATGGCAGTTGTCACCCAGTTTAATCAATTGCAGTTTGATTGTACAGTTGAGGAAATTGTCTTGCTGGGAAGGACTCCCCACCTCTCTTTTTTACAGAAGGAAAAGGAAAGGGATTATGCCCTCGTTCAAGATGCTCTCGTCAAGGTGGATATGCTTGAGAAGAAAACTCGTCTCTATTCGTCTCTTTCAGGTGGGGAGAAACAGCGAGTCTTATTAGCACGAGCCTTGGCGCAAGAACCGACTCTCTTGCTCCTGGACGAGCCAACCAATCACCTGGATATCAAGTACCAGTTAGACTTGTTGGCTATTGTGAAGAATCTTAAGATCAATGTTTTAGCTGTCCTGCATGATATTCAACTTGCTTGTCGCTATTCGGATTATCTCTATCTGATGAAAGAGGGGGAAATCCTTTACCAAGGTATTCCAAAGGAGACCATCACCCCTGAGTCATTGCAAACTGTATATGGAGTTCAAAGTCAGGTTACTTGGACTGAGGATCAGCAAGCCATGATTCACTATTTATAAGAATGAAAAGGAAAACAAGATGAAAAAAACACTAAGCATTTTACTCGTAACAGTAGCTACCCTAACTATGGCAGCTTGTGGTAACACTACTACAGAAAAAGCTACCACACAGTCTAGCACAGAAACAAGTCAAAAGGCCAGCACAGAGACGACTTATCCATTCACGGTCAAGACATATGATGCTAAGGGAAATGAAGTCGAACAAGTCTTTGACAAGGCACCTGAAAAAGTTATCACCAACAATCTTTCAACAACTGAAATCTTATTGGAGTTAGGCTTGAAGGATAAAATTGCTGGCATGCTCAACCCTGACAATGCTGTAACAGACAAATACAAGGACGCGATTGCGACCATTCCTCAAATCGGTGATAAAAAAACAGTCTCTCAAGAGACAGTCCTTTCTTATGAGCCAGATGCGGTGATGGGTCGAAACATGATGTTTTCAGAAAAATCCTTGGGAACAGTTAGCACTTGGAATGAAAACAAAATCCCAGTCTATACGCAAAAAGCTTCTCTCTCAACGATTCAGCAAGATTTAGGAAATATCGTAGAAGATGTCAAAAATCTTGGAATGATTTTCAATGTTCAGGACAAGGCCAATGAATACGCAGCCCAATTACAAGCTAAAATTGACGCTGTTAAGAAAGCAAATCCAACAAGCCAAGGTGAAAAGAAAAAGGCTTTGATTATGGTTGCTTATAATGACGAAACCTTCGGTGCTTACAAGTCTGCTTTGCAAGAGAGCCTTCTAAATCAACTTGGTTATACCAACGTTGCAACGGGAACATCAGGTTTGACCTTGGAAAATCTCGTGTCAATGGATCCTGAGTTGATTATCTATGTAACCAGCGACCGCAATAAAAAATTGGATGCTAACGCAGTAGAGTTGATGAAGGCAAATGAAGTTTTGGAAAATGTTCCTGCTATTAAGAATCAAAAAATCATGACCATTTCTTACGATGAGTTGATGGACTATGGTCCAGCAGTGATTGATTCCCTTGAGAAAATCAATGACTTTATCAATAAATAATGAGTTTGATTGGGAAGGGATTCAAGTTAAGATCAGCCTTCCTTCGACCTATGATCCCAACCAAACCTATCCAGCTATTCTCTTGAATGATGGAAACTTGAATTTTCTATCTTCCCTTTCAGAATCTGTGATTTTAGTGGGCTTGACCTCTAAAAATCGCCTAGATGACTACACTCCCTGGAAGGCATCTGCTTTAAGGGATGGGGCTCCAGATTTTGGTGGTCAGGCAAATGCCTATCATGGTCATTTATTTGGAGATCTTTTAGACAAGCTGCAGTCGCTTTATCGCCTGGACAAAAATCGCCTTGCCTATGGAGGTTACTCACTAGGTGGTCTGGCAGCAGTATACAGTCTTTTCAGCTTTGACAAGGTCTCCTGTATCTTCTCTATCTGCGGTTCTTTTTGGTTTCCTGATTTTGTGACTTATTGCAGGGAAGAAGAGGTGAAAAATTTGGACTGTTTACTGTATTTACAGAATGGTCAAACAGAGGGAGCCCATCATATCAATCGCTTGGCTCAAGCACCAGCCTATGCTGAGCAGATTCATACCAGTCTTCAGCAACATTATCCGACTGGTCAGTTTGTCTTTGATCCTTACGGGCATCATGAGCAAGTGGCTGAGCGATTTCTAGCCTTTTCCAACTGGTTAGCCCAAGAATGGGGAATTGAATAAAAAAATTATCCCTTGGCTTTTGCCAAGGGATAATTGTATTATTTAACCAAGAGCCTCTCTCTTTTTATCTGGATTCCAGATAAAGCTTGCGATGAAGGTAAAGAGAATCGTTAGGATACCAACAAGCACTGCAAGAATAAGGGCAGGGATGCGGACAAACCACCAGAGTGGGTTTGGTTTTTGATCATTGTGCCACTGCTTGGTTTCTTCGTCCAAACGTTGGAATTCTGCTTGGATACGGTCTGCAACCATTTCAATCCCTTCATCATTCATTTTCTTGATGTCTGAGATATCGATAGGATTTCCAAAGTTCATATCCACACGTTCACGGCTAACCAAACCTTTCAAGGTCATGGGACCAGTATAGGTAACTGGCATGATACGGACCTTAGCCATCTTGGCAATTAGAGCAACTCCGCCTTTGACATCTGTCGAGTGGCGACTACCACTAGGAAACATGATAAGGGAGCGGTCACTTTTTTTGAGGACATTGATAGGGTATTTGATAGCAGAGGCGCTAGGATTTTCCCGGTCGATAGGAAAGGCGCCACACATACGAATCCACCAGCCAAAGATGCGGTTGTTAAAAAGCTCTTTTTTAGCCATAAAGATGAACTGTTTTGGCTTGGTCGCAAAGGCCATGTATACTGGATCCCACCAGGTACGATGAGGTGCGACAAGGATATAGTTTTCATCTTTACTAGGGATTTTATCAGTATTGTGGTAGTGGGCATTGCCATTGATGGACCACAAGATCAGCATGACTAGTCCACGCAAATAAGTATAAAACATGAGATCTCCTTCGATTGTATTGCTTTTATTATTATACCTTATCGAAAGACTACTGGCAAACTTTTTCAGTTATCAGCCAACAGTTTTAGATTGGATTAGAATTCTTTTAAAAAAAATGATATGATAGAATTTATGGATAAAAATAAGATTATGGGATTAACCCAAAGAGAAGTCAAGGAAAGACAGGCTCAAGGTTTGGTCAATGACTTTACCGCATCAGCCAGTACCAGTACTTGGCAAATCATTAAACGAAATGTTTTTACACTTTTTAACGCGTTAAACTTTGCCATTGCCTTGGCGCTAGCTTTTGTGCAGGCTTGGAGCAATCTGGTCTTCTTTGCCGTTATCTGCTTTAACGCTTTTTCTGGAATTGTGACCGAGCTACGAGCCAAACACATGGTGGACAAGCTCAATCTCATGACAAAGGAAAAGGTCAAAACCATCCGTGAGGGTCAAGAAGTTGCTCTCAATCCAGAAGAGTTGGTTCTAGGAGATGTGATTCGTCTGTCGGCTGGGGAGCAGATTCCTAGTGATGCGCGGGTTTTGGAAGGCTTTGCGGAAGTCAATGAAGCTATGTTGACGGGTGAGAGTGATTTGGTGCAAAAGGAAGTTGACGCCTTGCTTTTGTCTGGAAGTTTCTTAGCCAGTGGGTCAGTTTTAGCTAAAGTTCACCATGTCGGGGCAGAAAACTATGCTTCCAAACTCATGCTGGAAGCTAAGACAGTGAAACCGATCAACTCCCGTATCATGAAATCGCTGGACAAGCTAGCTGGTTTTACTGGGAAGATTATCATTCCCTTTGGTCTAGCTCTCCTGCTAGAAGCCTTGCTTTTAAAAGGCTTGCCCCTCAAGTCGTCCGTTGTAAATTCGTCAACAGCCCTTTTGGGTATGCTGCCCAAGGGAATCGCCCTTTTGACCATTACTTCGCTCTTGACTGCGGTGATTAAGCTGGGGTTGAAAAAGGTTTTAGTGCAGGAGATGTACTCTGTTGAGACCTTGGCGCGCGTGGATATGCTCTGTCTGGACAAGACGGGTACCATCACCCAAGGAAAGATGCAGGTGGAGGCTGTACTTCCTTTGACCGAAGAGTATGGTGAACATGCGATTGCCAGCATTCTGACCAGCTACATAGCTCACAGTGAGGATAAAAATCCAACAGCCCAAGCCATTCGCCAGCGTTTCCAAGGTCAGGTTTCCTATCCTATGCTTTCGAGTCTTCCTTTCTCTAGCGACCGCAAGTGGGGAGCTATGGAGTTAGAAGGGCTAGGAACGGTTTTCTTAGGTGCGCCTGAGATGTTGTTGGACTCTGAAGTCCCTGAAGCCAGAGAGGCTCTAGAGAGAGGTTCACGTGTCTTGGTATTAGCCCTTAGTCAGGAAAAACTAGACCACCACAAACCACAGAAACCATCTGATATTCAGGCCCTGGCCTTGCTGGAAATCTTGGACCCGATTCGAGAAGGAGCAGCTGAGACACTAGACTATCTTCGTTCCCAGGAAGTGGGCCTCAAGATTATCTCTGGTGATAATCCAGTCACGGTTTCCAGCATTGCCCAGAAGGCTGGCTTTGCAGACTATCACAGCTATGTAGATTGCTCAAAAATCACGGATGAGGAATTGATTGCCATGGCCGAAGAGACAGCTATTTTCGGACGTGTTTCCCCTCATCAAAAGAAACTCATCATTCAAACGCTGAAAAAAGCAGGGCATACAACGGCTATGACAGGGGACGGAGTCAATGATATCCTGGCCCTTCGTGAGGCGGATTGTTCGATTGTAATGGCGGAGGGAGATCCAGCGACTCGCCAGATTGCTAATCTGGTTCTCTTGAACTCTGACTTTAATGATGTTCCTGAGATTCTCTTTGAAGGCCGTCGTGTGGTTAATAATATTGCCCATATCGCACCGATTTTCTTGATTAAGACCATCTATTCCTTCTTGCTTGCAGTCATCTGTATCGCCAGTGTTCTTCTGGGACGGTCTGAGTGGATCTTGATTTTCCCTTTCATTCCGATCCAGATTACCATGATCGACCAATTCGTGGAAGGTTTCCCACCATTCGTTCTGACTTTTGAGCGAAATATCAAACCAGTCGAAGCAAACTTCCTCAGAAAATCCATGCTTCGTGCCCTACCAAGTGCCCTCATGGTCGTGTTCAGCGTTCTTTTTGTGAAAATATTTGGAACGAGTCAAGGATGGTCTGAGTTAGAAATGTCAACTCTCCTCTATTATCTCCTTGGGTCTATCGGTTTCTTATCCGTATTTAGAGCCTGCATGCCATTTACCCTCTGGCGTGTCCTCTTGATTGTCTGGTCAGTAGGAGGCTTCCTAGCCACAGCCCTCTTCCCAATGATTCAAAAGCTACTTGAAATTTCGACCTTAACTGGACAAACGTTACCTGTTTATGGGGCCATGATGCTGGTCTTTACGGTGATTTTCATTCTAACCAGTCGTTTCCAAGCTAGAAAATAAAGAAAGACTGCAATCTGTGGATTGTGGTCTTTTTAGGTGCAAGATTGCTAGCTGAAGTATGGTATAATAAAAGGTAATAGAGTTTTGGAAAGTGAGAGAAGATGATTTCAAAGAGATTAGAATTGGTGGCGTCCTTTGTGCCACAAGGTGCCATTTTACTAGATGTGGGGAGTGACCATGCTTATCTGCCGATTGACTTGGTTGAAAGAGGAGAAATCAAAAGTGCCATTGCAGGTGAGGTGGTGGAAGGCCCCTACCAGTCTGCTCTCAAGAATGTTGAGGCTCATGGTCTAAAGGAGAAAATCCAAGTCCGTTTAGCCAATGGCTTGGCAGCCTTTGAAGAGGCTGACCAAGTATCGGTTATCACCATTGCTGGTATGGGTGGCCGTTTGATTGCTACCATATTGCAAGAAGGTTTGGAAAAGCTAGCTAATGTAGAGCGTTTAATCCTCCAGCCCAATAATCGAGAAGACGACTTGCGCATTTGGTTGCAAGACCACGGTTTTCTGATCGTAGCAGAAAGCATCCTAGAAGAAGCAGGCAAATTCTACGAGATTTTGGTGGTGGAAGCGGGACAAATGAAGCTATCAGCAAGTGATGTCCGCTTTGGTCCCTTCTTATCCAAAGAAACCAGCCCAGTCTTTGTCCAAAAATGGCAAAAAGAAGCTGCTAAGTTAGAATTTGCCCTTGATCAAATTCCAGAAAAAAATCTGGAGGAACGTCAAATTTTATCAGATAAAATTCAAGCCATCAAGGAGGTACTCCATGCTAGCAAGTGAAGTAATCAGGGCTTATGAAGCCTTTTGTCCCCAGGAATTTTCTATGGAGGGAGACAGTCGTGGCCTGCAAATCGGCACTTTGGACAAGGAGATCCAAAGGGTTATGGTTGCCCTCGACATTCGTGAAGAGACGGTGGCTGAAGCCATTGAAAAGGGTCTGGATTTGATTATCGTCAAGCACGCGCCAATCTTTCGTCCGATCAAGGATCTGGTAGCTAGCCGTCCGCAAAATCAGATTTACATCGACCTGATCAAGCATGACATCGCAGTTTATGTCAGCCATACCAATATTGACATCGTTGATAATGGGCTAAATGACTGGTTCTGCCAGATGCTAGGAATCGAGGAGACGACTTATCTGCAGGAAACTGGCCCAGAACGTGGGATTGGTCGTATTGGAAATATTCAGCCTCAGACCTTTGGGGAATTGGCCCAGCATGTCAAGCAAGTCTTTGATCTAGATAGTCTTCGAATGGTTCATTATCAAGAGAGTGATTTGCAGAAGCCCATTTCAATAGTGGCTATCTGTGGCGGTAGTGGTCAATCTTTCTATAAGGATGCTTTAGCTAAGGGAGCAGATGTCTATATCACTGGCGATATCTATTACCACACAGCTCAGGATATGTTGTCTGATGGCTTGTTGGCGCTGGACCCGGGCCACTATATCGAAATTCTTTTTGTCGAAAAAATTGCTGACCTCCTTAATCAATGGAAGGCAGAAAAGGATTGGACCATTGATATCATACCTAGCCAAGCATCGACCAATCCTTTCCACCATATCTAGTTAGAAAGTGAAGACAATGAAAAAAGTTGCCATTATCGGAGCAGGGATTGTTGGGGCGACAGCTGCCTACTACCTCTCGAAAGAAAGTGACCTAGAGGTGACCGTTTTTGACCATGGACAGGGGCAAGCAACCAAGGCTGCAGCAGGAATTATCAGTCCTTGGTTTTCAAAACGCCGTAATAAAGCTTGGTACAAGATGGCACGCTTGGGGGCTGACTTTTATGTGGATTTGTTGGCTGATATAGAAAAGTCTGGTCAGGAAATTGATTTTTACCAGCGTTCGGGAGTTTTTCTCTTGAAAAAGGATGAATCCAAACTAGAAGAACTTTATGAACTAGCCCTCCAGCGTAGGGAAGAATCTTCCTTGATAGGCCAGTTAGCTATTCTGGACCTAGCCTCAGCTAATGAATTATTTCCTGGCTTGCAGGGATTTGACCGCCTGCTCTATGCTTCTGGTGGAGCGAGAGTAGATGGCCAACTCTTAGTGACTCGTTTGCTAGAAGCCAGTCAAGTCAAGCTGGTCAAAGAAAAAGTGAGTCTGACACCTTTAGCATCAGGTTACCAGATTGATGAAGAGGTGTTTGATCAGGTTATTTTGGCGACGGGAGCTTGGCTGGGGTACATATTAGAACCCTTGGGTTATGATGTAGATGTTCGTCCCCAAAAAGGACAACTCCGAGATTATCAGCTTGCCCAAGGCATGGAATCATACCCTGTTGTCATGCCAGAAGGGGAGTGGGATTTGATCCCTTTTGCAGGTAGGAAATTGTCCTTGGGTGCTACCCACGAAAATGATATGGGATATGACTTGACAGTGGATGAAACCTTGCTCCATCAAATGGAGGAGGCAGCCTTGCCTCACTACCCAGCCTTGGCAGAAGCGAAATCATCTGGTGAGCGAGTAGGAATCCGTGCCTACACCAGTGATTTCTCCCCTTTCTTTGGACAGGTGCCAGGCTTAGCAGGTGTCTATGCGGCTAGTGGACTAGGTTCATCAGGTCTCACAACGGGTCCGATCATCGGTTACCATCTAGCCCAGCTGGTCCAAGACAAGGAATTGACCTTGGACCCTGAAAATTATCCCATTGCAAACTATGTCAAACGAGTAAAAAGAGAATAAGATTTTACTGAAATTTTAGCAGGTAGTTTAGGATGTCAAATGACATTCCCTATCAAAAATGATAAAATAAGAAAAAATAATCCGAGAATCGAGGAAAAAAGATGCAAGAAAAGATTTTGGTAACGGGTGGTGCTGGATTTATCGGAACCCACACGGTTATTGAATTGATCCAAGCAGGTCATCAGGTTGTAGTGGTGGATAATCTTGTCAATAGCAATCGTAAAAGTTTAGAAGTTGTTGAAAGAATCACAGGAGTTGAGATTCCTTTTTATGAGGCAGATATCCGTGATACTGATACTCTCAGAGATATTTTCAAGCAGGAAGAACCGACTGGTGTCATTCACTTTGCTGGTTTGAAGGCTGTTGGCGAATCAACCCGTATCCCTCTTGCCTACTATGACAACAATATCGCTGGAACTGTCAGCCTTCTAAAAGCCATGGAAGAAAATTACTGTAAGAACATCATCTTCAGTTCTTCGGCGACAGTTTACGGAGATCCTCATACAGTTCCAATCTTAGAAGATTTCCCACTTTCAGTGACCAATCCATACGGTCGTACCAAGCTCATGTTAGAGGAAATTTTGACGGATATCTACAAGGCAGACTCAGAATGGAATGTGGTCTTGCTGCGTTACTTCAACCCAATCGGAGCACATGAGAGCGGTGACTTGGGAGAAAATCCTAACGGAATTCCAAACAATCTCTTGCCTTATGTTTCGCAAGTAGCAGTGGGCAAACTAGAGCAAGTGCAAGTATTTGGAGATGATTACGATACAGAAGATGGAACTGGTGTTCGTGACTATATCCATGTTGTCGATTTAGCTAAAGGTCACGTTGCAGCTTTGAAAAAACTTCAAAAAGGTTCAGGTCTTAATGTTTATAACCTTGGAACTGGTAAAGGTTACTCCGTTCTTGAAATTATCCAAAACATGGAAAAAGCGGTGGGACGTCCTATTCCTTACCGCATCGTAGAACGCCGCCCAGGTGATATCGCTGCCTGCTACTCAGACCCAGCAAAAGCCAAAGCAGAGCTCGGATGGGAAGCAGAACTCGACATCACCCAAATGTGTGAAGACGCATGGCGTTGGCAAAGCAAGCATCCAAATGGATTTGAAGACTAAGATGATGATTTCAATCATTGTCCCATGTCTAAACGAAGAGGAAGTACTTCCTCTTTTTTATCAGTCTGTGGAAGCTCTGCTTCCTGACTTGGGAGCAGAGGTCGAATATGTCTTTGTAGACGATGGCTCAGGTGATGGGACCTTAGAGCTTTTGAAGGCCTATCGGGAACAAAATCCTGCGGTCCGTTATGTCTCATTCTCACGAAATTTTGGGAAAGAGGCAGCCTTATACGCAGGCTTGCAGCATGCAACTGGAGACTTGGTGGTCGTGATGGATGCAGACCTCCAGGATCCTCCTAGTATGCTACTTGAGATGAAAGCCTTACTAGACCAAAATGCAGACTTGGACTGTGTTGGGACACGGAGAACTAGTCGGGAGGGAGAACCCTTTTTCCGCAGTTTCTGTGCTGACGTCTTTTACCGCCTCATGCAAAAAATTAGCCCAGTAGCCTTGCCCTCAGGTGTCCGTGATTTTCGCATGATGAGAAGATCTGTGGTGGATGCTATTTTAACACTGACCGAGTCCAATCGTTTTTCTAAAGGACTCTTTGCCTGGGTGGGTTTTAAAACGCACTATCTTGATTATCCAAACGTTGAACGACAGGCTGGCAAGACCAGTTGGAGTTTTAGACAACTCTTTTTCTACTCGATTGAAGGGATTCTTAACTTTTCAGATTTCCCCTTGAGTATAGCCTTTGTAGCAGGACTTCTATCTTGTTTTCTTTCGTTTGTGATGACATTTTTTGTAGTGTTTCGGACTCTTATCTTGGGAAATCCGACATCTGGTTGGACGTCTTTGATGGCTGTCATTCTCTTTCTTGGAGGGATTCAACTCCTGACAATTGGAATTCTTGGTAAGTATATCAGTAAGATTTACCTAGAAACCAAAAAAAGACCACTCTATCTCGTCAAAGAAAAAAGTGATGGTAAGTCAAAACAAAGATAGAATTTATCTAGTGTAGTTACTTTTTGTTTTTATAATTCTTTTACTCCGGAATTTTGGTGGTTTTTGGTGGTCTTTAAAGTAACTAGGGATTTGATACGGTATAATGGATTTATGTAGGGATATTTACTGCAAAAGTGGAAACTTAAGAAATAAAAAAATTAGGAGGATTATTTTATGCTAAATAAAGAGGATTATACTGAAGAAATCGGGCTAATAGAGAACCAAAATTATGTAGAGGCTGAATTGTATCCTATAGTTGCTGATATAATTAAGCCCACTTTAAAAGATAGTTTATCAAAAAGATATGTTTTCGGAAGAAGAAAGAGTAATATGGGACAAATATATTATGGTCTAAGTAATTTTCCTGATATAGTTATTTTAGATAAGACTTATGAAAACAAATCCAGAAAAAGTATAAAAAATAAAGAATGGAAGAAACTTCGAGGGTGCGTGGAAGTTAAGAATTTAAAGTATCCTTTAATTACAGAGGAAAAAATCAAATCAACCTTATCGAACAGCTCTGAACATTTAACTAGAGAGATGGGACAACTTATTGGAGATCTTTTATGGTATAAAAAAGTAATTTATACAAATGGAATTGAATGGAGATTTCTAAGTTTAGATGACAGGGAAGAGATAGATAACACAATTATTGAAATGGTTAACAAAAGAATAGAATCAGAAAAAGAGGGAAATTCTTTTGATTGGTGGAAGAATATTAAAGATTTATCGTTCAGTTATACGGATATATGTTTATCCAAAGATTGTATACAAGAGTGGGACGAATTTGTTAAGAAAGTAAAGGAAATAGAATGGTAGGAGTCTATTCTCATTGAGAAATTTAGATTATAAGTTACAGTAAGATTTATCTAGAGACCAAAAAAAGACCACTCTATCTCGTCAAAGAAAAAAGTGACCTTTCTATTATTGAAGGAAAAAAATAACCAAAAAAGACTATAATTTTACCTAGAAATATGCTAAACTAATAAGTGTGGGAAAAATGAGAAAAAATCAATAACATTCATTCCCTGCTTCCTACGATGGATCTTTTAGAAGTGCACGTGTAGGACAATTTTTGATGGCCTCCAGAACATCGCTGGTCTCAGCGATTTCTCTTTGCAATTCAACTGGATCATCGTAAAATCGAACGATTCCATTATCATGGTAATCAAAGAGTTCAGAATAAGTTTGGCAAAGCCCGCAGGCGATGCACCGTTCGGGTATAAGTGTGACTTTCATATTTATATTGTAATAAGAAAATGTAAAAAAAACAAGGAGTAAGGTATGGAAAAAGAACCGTGGCAAGAAGATATTTACGAAAACAATGAGGAAGAAACAAGATCAGAGCGTCGACACCGGAAACAAAAAGGGAAAGGCGTTGTTGCGAATCGTGTCTTGACGGTTCTAGCCAGCCTCTTCTTTGTAATCGTTGTAGCGATGGTAGTTGTATTGATTTACCTATCAACCGGAGGAAGCAATCGTACTTCATCTTTGAAGGACTTCTATGATGCATCGTCTCCTTCTACAAGTTCAAGTTCTAAAGTGGAAGCATCATCATCTTCAAGTAGCAAGGTAGAGGAAACAGCTTCTTCTGAATCAACACCTTCAGAAAGCAGTTCGGAAGAACATGCAGAGGGTGAAGGAACACTTACAGTACAGCCTGGAGAGGGAGAGGCAGCTCTTGCTCAGCGTGCAGGGATTTCCATTGCCCAGCTAGAATCCCTAAATCCTTCTCATATGTCATCTGGATCTTGGTTTGCCAACCCAGGTGATGTGATTAAGACAAGATAGGAGTCGGTCATGAAGACAATTCAAATTGCTATCGATGGTCCAGCTTCGAGTGGCAAGAGTACGGTCGCAAAGATTGTCGCTAAGGATTTTGGTTATACTTATCTCGATACAGGTGCTATGTACCGTGCTGCGACTTATATAGCGCTCAAACACCAGTTGAATGCAGGAAATGTAGACCAACTTCTTGAGCTTCTTAACCAACACCCCATTAGTTTCGGACGTTCAGAAACAGGTGAGCAACTTGTTTTTGTAGGGGATGTTGATATTACTCATCCGATTCGTGAAAATGAAGTGACCAACAAGGTTTCAAGCATTGCTGCCATTCCTGAGGTGCGTGAGAAACTGGTTTCGCTCCAGCAAGAGATTGCTCAGCAAGGTGGTATCGTCATGGATGGGCGTGATATCGGGACAGTTGTTTTACCACAAGCTGAACTCAAGATTTTCCTAGTGGCTTCTGTTGAAGAAAGAGCAGAGCGTCGTTACAAGGAAAATATTGCTAAAGGGATTGAAACAGACCTTGAAACGCTGAAAGAAGAGATTGCGGCGCGTGACTACAAGGATAGTCATCGTGAAACCTCACCTCTCAAACAGGCTGAGGATGCAGTTTACCTTGACACAACTGGACTGAGTATCCAGGAAGTGGTCGAAAAAATCGAATCAGAAGCAAAAAAATATATGTCCTAGGGACGAGAGGAGCAGGCTAAATGAAGCCTGCTCCTTTTCTCTCTTTTGCGCGCGTTTCAAAACAGTCTTTTTGGGAGAATTTTGATAAAATAGTAGTATCAATAAAAAGGACGGAAGCATGACAAAGAAAATCATAGCCATTTGGGCCCAAGATGAAAAAGGTGTGATTGGGAAGGAAGATCGTCTCCCTTGGCATTTGCCAGCAGAGTTGCAACATTTTAAGGAAACAACTTTAAATCATGCTATACTGATGGGACGAGTGACTTTTGATGGCATGGGACGTCGTCTGCTTCCAAAACGGCAAACCCTGATTTTAACGCGAAATGGCGAAGAAGTTATAGATGGGGCGCTCGTATTTCAAGATGTGGAGTCTGTTTTAGCGTGGTATCAGAGTCAGGAAAAAAATCTCTATATCATTGGCGGAAAACAGATTTTTCAGGCTTTTGAGCCTTATTTAGATGAAATCATCGTGACACAGATTCATGCTCAGGTGGAGGGAGATACCTATTTCCCTGAGAAGTTTGACTTGTCTCGTTTTGAGACAGTAGCAAGCAAATCTTACACCCGAGATGAGAAAAACGACTATGATTTTACAATCGAATACCGAGATAGAAAGGAAGTCTAATGGAGCGCAGTATATTTGGATTTTTTACAGCTTTTTTGTGTGTGATCTGTATTTTGACTGGAGCACAGGCTTTTCGTAAGAAGCGCTATGGACTGTCTGCCTTACTCTGGTTGAATGCTTTTACCAATCTGGTCAACAGTGTCCACGCTTTTTATATGACCTTATTTTAGATAGAATGATAAATTAGAATGGAAGGAAATCATGCCTACAAATAGGAAAAATGATATGATGGTTTATTGCTCATTTTGTGGCAAGAGCCAAGAAGAAGTAAAGAAAATAATCGCTGGGAACAACGCCTTTATCTGTAATGAATGTGTGGAGTTGGCCCAGGAAATCATTCGGGAGGAGTTGGCCGAGGAAGTCTTGGCAGACTTGTCTGAAGTACCAAAACCAATCGAACTCCTCAATATCCTAAATCACTATGTGATTGGTCAAGATCGTGCCAAACGTGCCTTGGCAGTGGCTGTATACAATCACTATAAACGCATCAATTTCCACGATACGCGTGAAGAGTCAGAAGATGTGGATTTGCAAAAGTCAAATATCTTGATGATTGGCCCAACTGGTTCTGGGAAAACTTTCTTGGCTCAGACTTTGGCAAAGAGCTTGAACGTGCCTTTCGCTATTGCAGATGCGACAGCTCTGACTGAGGCGGGGTATGTGGGTGAGGACGTTGAAAACATCCTCCTCAAACTCTTGCAGGCTGCTGACTTTAACATCGAACGTGCAGAGCGTGGGATTATCTACGTGGATGAAATTGACAAGATTGCCAAGAAGAGCGAGAACGTGTCTATCACACGTGACGTTTCGGGTGAAGGAGTGCAACAAGCCCTTCTCAAGATTATCGAGGGAACTGTTGCTAGCGTGCCACCTCAAGGTGGACGCAAACATCCACAACAAGAGATGATTCAGGTGGATACCAAGAATATCCTCTTCATCGTAGGTGGTGCTTTTGATGGCATCGAAGAAATCGTTAAACAACGTCTGGGAGAAAAAGTCATCGGCTTTGGCCAAAATAACAAGGCGATTGACGAAAACAGCTCCTACATGCAAGAAATCATCGCAGAAGACATTCAAAAATTCGGTATTATCCCTGAGTTGATTGGACGCTTGCCTGTCTTTGCTGCTCTTGAGCAATTGACAGTTGATGACTTGGTTCGTATCTTGAAAGAGCCAAGAAATGCCTTGGTCAAACAATACCAAACCTTGCTTTCCTATGACGATGTCGAGTTGGAATTTGACGATGAAGCTCTTCAGGAAATAGCCAATAAGGCTATTGAACGCAAAACTGGTGCGCGTGGTCTTCGCTCAATCATCGAAGAAACCATGCTAGATGTTATGTTTGAAGTGCCAAGTCAAGAAAATGTGAAATTGGTCCGCATCACAAAAGAAGCTGTCGATGGAACGGAAAAACCCATCCTAGAAACAGCCTAGAGGTGACTATGGAACTTAATACACACAATGCTGAAATCCTGCTCAGTGCGGCAAACAAGTCCCACTATCCGCAGGATGACCTGCCAGAGATTGCCCTTGCAGGGCGTTCAAATGTCGGCAAGTCTAGCTTTATCAACACCATGTTGAACCGCAAAAATCTTGCTCGTACATCAGGAAAACCTGGGAAGACCCAGTTACTCAACTTCTTCAACATTGATGACAAGATGCGTTTTGTGGATGTGCCTGGTTATGGCTATGCCCGCGTTTCCAAAAAGGAGCGTGAAAAGTGGGGGCGCATGATTGAGGAATACTTAACGACTCGTGAAAATCTCCGTGCCGTGGTTAGTCTAGTGGATCTCCGCCACGACCCGTCAGCAGATGATGTGCAGATGTACGAATTTCTCAAATATTATGAGATTCCGGTTATCATCGTTGCGACCAAGGCGGACAAGATTCCCCGTGGTAAGTGGAATAAGCACGAATCAGCAATCAAAAAGAAATTAAACTTTGATCCAAGTGACGATTTCATCCTCTTTTCATCTGTCAGCAAGGCAGGGATGGATCAGGCTTGGGATGCAATATTAGAAAAATTGTGAGGGAAAGAAATGGCAAAAACAATTCATACAGACAAAGCTCCAAAAGCAATCGGACCTTATGTTCAAGGGAAAATCGTTGGCAATCTTTTGTTTGCTAGTGGTCAAGTTCCCCTATCTCCTGAAACTGGAGAAATTGTAGGAAAAACAATCCAAGAACAGACAGAACAAGTCTTGAAAAATATCGGTGCTATTTTGGCAGAAGCAGGAACAGACTTTGACCATGTTGTTAAAACAACTTGCTTCTTGAGCGATATGAATGACTTTGTTCCTTTTAACGAGGTTTACCAGACTGCCTTTAAAGAGGAATTTCCAGCTCGTTCAGCTGTAGAGGTTGCACGTCTTCCTCGTGATGTAAAAGTCGAAATTGAAGTGATCGCAGAGATTGGATAAGCTAGTTGAAGTTTGGCTCTGCCAAACTTTTTTTGATATAAGGAGAGATAGATGACAAAGAAACAACTTCACCTGGTGATTGTGACAGGGATGAGTGGCGCAGGGAAAACAGTAGCCATTCAGTCCTTCGAAGATTTGGGATATTTTACCATTGACAATATGCCGCCAGCCCTCTTGCCAAAGTTTTTGCAGTTGGTAGAGACCAAGGATGATGACCATAAGTTAGCCCTAGTAGTCGATATGCGTAGTCGTTCCTTCTTTTCAGAGATTCAGGCTGTTTTGGATGAATTGGAAAACCAAGATGATTTGGACTTCAAAATCCTCTTTTTAGACGCAGCAGATAAGGAATTGGTAGCCCGTTACAAGGAAACCAGACGGAGTCACCCACTTGCTGCAGATGGTCGAATTTTAGATGGCATTAAGCTGGAACGTGAACTTTTGGCACCTTTGAAAAACATGAGCCAAAATGTGGTGGATACGACAGAACTCACCCCACGTGAACTTCGTAAAACCATTGCTGAGCAATTTTCAGACCAAGAACAAGCCCAGTCTTTCCGTATCGAGGTCATGTCTTTTGGATTCAAGTATGGTATTCCTATCGATGCAGACTTGGTCTTTGATGTCCGTTTTTTGCCAAATCCATACTACCTTCCGGAACTCCGCAATCAGACAGGTGAGGATCAAGCAGTTTATGACTATGTGATGAATCATGAAGAGTCTGAAAGTTTCTATCAGCACTTACTCGCTTTGATTGAACCCATTTTGCCAAGTTACAAAAAAGAAGGCAAGTCTGTTTTAACCATTGCAGTAGGATGTACAGGTGGACAGCACCGTAGTGTTGCCTTTGCAAAACGAATCGCTGAGGACCTTGCTAAAAACTGGCCTGTCAATGAAAGCCATCGTGACAAAGACAGAAGAAAGGAAACGGTAAACCGTTCATGAGAAAACCAAAGATAACGGTAATTGGTGGAGGAACAGGTATCCCCGTCATTTTGAAAAGTTTGCGAGAAAAGGATGTTGAGATCGCAGCCATCGTAACGGTAGCTGATGATGGTGGATCTTCTGGTGAGCTAAGAAAGAATATCCAACAGCTGACACCACCAGGTGATCTCCGTAATGTCCTTGTGGCCATGTCGGATATGCCCAAGTTTTATGAGAAGGTTTTTCAGTACCGTTTCTCAGAAGAGGCCGGAGCATTTGCGGGTCATCCACTGGGGAATATCATCATAGCAGGGCTCTCTGAAATGCAAGGGTCCACTTATAATGCCATGCAGCTGCTAAGTCTCTTTTTCCACACAACAGGAAAAATCTACCCCTCAAGCGATCAGCCTTTGACACTGCATGCAGTCTTTAAAGATGGTTCTGAGGTGGCAGGTGAGAGCCACATTGCAGATCATCCAGGTATGATCGACCATGTCTATGTGACCAATACCTTGGATGATGAAACACCCCAAGCCAGCCGTCGAGTGGTCAATACTATCCTCGAGAGTGATATGATCGTCTTGGGGCCTGGTTCCCTCTTTACATCGATTTTGCCCAATATTGTCATTGAGGAGATTGGGCAGGCTCTCTTGGAGACTAAGGCAGAGATCGCCTATGTCTGCAATATCATGACCCAGCGTGGGGAAACAGAGTACTTTTCAGACAGTGACCACGTGGAAGTCCTCCATCGACACTTAGGTCGGCCTTTTATCGATACGGTCTTAGTTAATATCGAGAAGGTTCCTAGAGAATACATGGATACCAACCGTTTTGATGAATATTTGGTTCAGGTAGAGCATGATTTTGCTGGTCTTTGCAAGCAGGTTCCTCGTGTGATTTCATCCAACTTCCTTCGTTTGGAAAATGGAGGAGCCTTCCATGATGGCGATTTGATTGTAGACGAATTGATGCGCATCATACAGGTGAGAAAATGAGTTTTACAGTTGCAGTAAAAGAAGAAATTCTTGGTCAACACCATCTCAGTCGTCATGAATTGTCTGCCATCATCAAGATGTCTGGCAGTATCGGTCTCTCGACTTCTGGCCTGACCTTGTCTGTTGTGACTGAAAATGCTAAGTTGGCTCGGCATCTCTATGAGTCCTTTCTCCATTTTTATGAGATTAAGTCAGAAATTCGACACCATCAGAGAAGCAATCTTCGCAAGAATCGTGTCTACACGGTCTATACCGATGAGAGGGTGCAGGAGCTTTTGGCTGATTTGCGACTTGCGGATTCTTTCTTTGGTTTGGAGACAGGCATTGATCCTGATATTTTAGCAGATGAAGAAGCTGGTCGTGCTTACTTATGTGGGGCCTTTCTGGCAAATGGTAGCATCCGAGATCCGGAGTCTGGTAAGTATCAGTTGGAGATTAGTTCCGTTTATCTGGACCATGCACAAGGATTGGCCTCTCTCCTCCAGCAGTTTTTGCTGGACGCTAAGGTTATTGAGCGAAAGAAAGGTGCAGTTACCTATCTCCAGCGGGCAGAAGACATTATGGATTTCTTGATTGTGATTGGGGCCATGCAGGCGCGTGATAATTTTGAGCGCGTCAAGATTTTGCGTGAAACCCGTAATGATCTCAATCGAGCCAATAACGCTGAAACAGCCAATATCGCTCGAACGGTTTCTGCTAGTATGAAGACTATCAACAATATCAGTAAAATCAAAGATAGAATGGGTTTGGAAAATTTACCAGTGGATTTGCAGGAGGTGGCTCGCTTACGGATCCAGCACCCAGACTACTCTATCCAGCAGTTGGCGGATAGCCTGAGCAATCCCCTGACCAAAAGTGGTGTCAACCACAGACTCAGAAAAATAAACAAGATTGCAGATGAACTATAAAACCACGAATCGTTGATCCGTGGTTCTTTTATTATAAACTGGTCGAGTGTTTGGGTTGTACTTTTTGGTCAGGGTCAATGTAGTTAATGGCATTGTTAACAGCTGTTGGAGCTTCACCCAGTCCTGTAGCGATCAAATCAATCTTACCTTCATAGTAGCAGCAGTCGCCGATAGCATAGATACCTGCTTGGCTGGATTCTTGTTTGCTATTGACGATAATCTTGTGACGGTTGAGGTCCAGACCCCAATTTTTAAGATTGCCGACAGATGATTTGAAGCCGTAATTGACAAAGAGGTGGTCTAAGTCGATAGTTTCGGTTTCATCTGATTTGACTTTGGTGATTTCTAGTTTATCGAGTGTTTTTCCATCTCCGAGAAGTTGGCTAGGGACGAACGGTGTCTTGATAGTTACAGATGATTCTTGCAAGGCTTGCACACTATGTTCCAAGGCGCGGAAGTTATCTCTGCGGTGAACAAGGGTAGTTGGGGCAATCTTTTCAAAAGCCAGAGCCCAGTCCACAGCTGAGTCTCCCCCACCAAGGATGGTCACTTTCTTGCCAGCGTATTGCTGAATGTTGGAAACGTGGTAGTGGATATTTTCATAGTTTTCAACGCCATCTAATTCGAGCGGACGTGGTTTGAAGGCGCCACCACCCATAGCAATGATGACGGTTTTAGTCAGGTGACTCCCCTTATTGGTTGTAATGGCAAAGCCTTGATCTTGTTTCTCAATTTCAAGAACGGTTTCATTGAGATGAATAGGGGTATCAAAGCCGTTTAGCTGTTCAATCAAGCGATTGGTCAGCTCTTCTCCAGTTAAGTTTGGAAAACCTGGCACATCAAGGATTTGCTTTTCAGGGTAGAGAATGGCGGGCTGGCCACCTAGCTGGGGAAGGGAGTCGATGATTTGGACTTTGGCTTGGCGTAGGTGAGCGTAAAAGGCAGCAAAGAGACCAACAGGACCGCCACCTACAATAGTAATATCATAGAGTTGAGACATGATTTCTCCTTCGTTTTTTCTAATCAGTTTATTTTATCATATTTTTGCTTAATTTAAAATGAGGTAGGATAGGGAAAAAATGGGCAAAAAATGGTATAATAATGAGTAAAGTGTTTTGACAGGGAGGAGGCCAAGGATGAATTTTCAACAATTATCCAATTTACAATACTGGACGAGTTTGTTTTCAAGTCCTTGGAGTATAGTCACCAATCTGATTGATATTCTCATTGTGACTTATATTTTATATCATTTTACTAAAGCTATTGCAGGCACCAAGATTATGATATTGGTCCGTGGAGTCTTAGTTTTTATTCTAGCCCAGATTCTTTCCAATATGATTGGTTTAACGACTATTTCCTGGTTAATCAATCAGATCATCACCTACGGGGTGATTGCAGCGGTGGTTATCTTTTCACCAGAGATTCGGACTGGTTTGGAGCGATTGGGCCGGGCTACTGATTTCTTCTCCAATGCCCCTATTAGTGCGGAAGAGCAGATGGTTCATGCATTTGTGAAATCAGTTGAATACATGAGCCCTCGTAAGATTGGGGCGCTTGTAGTGGTTCAGAGAGTGAGAACCTTGCAGGAATACATCTCGACAGGGATCCCTTTAGATGCCAAAATTTCGGCTGAATTGCTTATCAATATTTTCATTCCCAATACTCCCTTGCATGATGGTGCTGTCATTATCAAGGAAGACCGAATTGCTGTAACTTCAGCCTATCTACCCTTGACTGAAGATACCGGGATTTCCAAGGAGTTTGGAACGCGTCACAGGGCGGCGATTGGTTTGTCGGAAGTGTCAGATGCTCTTACCTTTGTGGTTTCGGAAGAAACGGGTGGAATCTCCATCACCTATAATGGAGTCTTTAAGCATGATTTGACCTTGGAAGAGTTTGAATCTGAATTGAGAAGAATCTTACTTCCAACATCAGAGAAAAAGCAAGGTCTGAAAGAGCGCTTGCTAGGAGGATTGAAACATGAGAAAAAATAGTCTATACATCATTTCTTCCTTCTTTTTCGCCTGCATTCTCTTTATCTATGCAACATTGACAAACTATCAGAATAGCAACAGTGCCAGACAGGTGCGGACGGAGACTTATACGAACACAGTTCTTAATGTCCCAATTGATATTCAGTATGACAGTGATCAGTATTTTATCAGTGGTTTTACATCTGAGGTGACGGTCTTTCTAACAGGGTCAAATAGAGTTGCTTTGGCGAGTGAGATGCAGGAAAGCACCCGCAAATTTAAGGTGACAGCTGATCTTTCTGATGCCAGTGTAGGAACCATCGAAGTTCCTCTAACCATTGAAAATCTTCCGAGCGGTTTGACGGCTGTTGCGACACCGCAAAAGATAACAGTCAAGGTTGGTAAAAAAGCAAAACGTGATAATGTAATCGTTGTGCCGGAGATTGACCCTAGTCAGATTGATTCTCGTGTGAAAATTGATACAGTCACTGTATCAGATGAAAAAGTAACGGTTATTAGTGATGAGGAAACTCTCTCTAGAGTAGATCGTGTCATTGCCATCTTGCCAACGAGTGAACGGATAACAGGTAATTATTCGGCTTCTGTTCCTCTACAAGCAGTCGATAAAAATGGAAATGTCTTGCCAAGCGTCATTATGCCATTTAACACTACAATGAAAATTACAACCAAAACAGTATCGTCTAGCTCGAGTTCTTCGTCAACGACCTCGTCAACGGGCTCTTCAACCAGCAGTTCGTCTTCAACGAGTTCAGAAACGAAACCAGACTCGTCTAAACAGGACTAAACAAAATAGTAGAAAAGGATGATAAATAAAATGGGTAAATATTTTGGGACCGATGGAGTCCGTGGAGAAGCAAACGTAGAACTGACGCCAGAATTGGCCTTTAAACTGGGACGTTTTGGTGGTTATGTTCTTAGCCAACACGAAACAGAAGCCCCTAAAGTCTTTGTAGGACGTGATACACGTATCTCAGGAGAAATGTTAGAATCAGCCTTAGTGGCAGGTCTCCTCTCTGTAGGGATTCACGTCTACAAACTCGGTGTCCTTGCAACACCAGCAGTAGCTTACTTGGTCAAAACTGAGGGAGCCAGTGCAGGTGTCATGATTTCCGCTAGTCACAACCCAGCCCTTGATAATGGAATTAAATTCTTTGGTGGGGATGGCTTCAAACTTGATGATGAAAAAGAAGCAGAAATCGAAGCCTTGCTAGATGCTACAGAAGACACCCTTCCTCGTCCAAGTGCCGAAGGTTTGGGAACCTTAGTGGACTATCCAGAAGGTTTACGTAAGTATGAAGGCTACCTTGTTTCAACTGGAACTCCTCTTGAAGGAATGAAAGTGGCCTTGGACACAGCAAACGGTGCAGCGTCTACGAGTGCTCGTCAAATCTTTGCAGACCTTGGGGCTCAAATAACTGTTATTGGGGAGACACCAGATGGTCTGAATATCAACTTGAATGTAGGTTCTACACATCCAGAAGCTCTTCAAGAAGTGGTTAAAGAAAGCCAGTCAGCTATTGGTTTGGCCTTTGACGGAGATAGTGACCGCTTGATTGCTGTCGATGAAAATGGCGAGATCGTCGATGGTGATAAGATCATGTATATCATCGGTAAATACCTTTCTGAAAAAGGCCAGTTGGCTCAAAACACCATCGTGACAACGGTTATGTCTAACCTTGGCTTCCATAAGGCCTTGGAGAGTGCTGGCATTAACAAGGTAGTGACTGCTGTTGGTGACCGCTATGTCGTTGAAGAAATGAGAAAATCAGGCTACAACCTTGGTGGTGAACAGTCTGGTCACGTTATCTTGATGGACTACAATACAACTGGTGATGGTCAATTATCAGCTGTTCAATTGACTAAAATCATGAAAGAAACAGGTAAGAGTTTGTCTCAACTGGCATCAGAAGTGACGATTTACCCACAAAAACTGGTCAATATCCGAGTGGAAAATGCCATGAAAGAAAAAGCCATGGAAGTACCAGCCATTAAAACTATCATCGAAAAGATGGAAGAGGAAATGGCAGGGAACGGTCGTATCCTTGTCCGCCCAAGTGGAACAGAACCCCTCTTGCGCGTCATGGCAGAAGCCCCAACAACAGAAGAAGTTAACTACTACGTAGATACAATTGCTGCTGTTGTTAAAGATGAAATCGGAATTGACTAAAGCCTAGAAAACTAGATGAAATGATAAAAATGTGGTACAATTGCATAGTAAATTGTAGCAATGGGAGAGAAAAATGAATCTTAAACGAGAACAAGAATTTGTTAGCCAGTATCACTTTGATGCTCGTAACTTTGAATGGGAAAATGAAAATGGAGCTCCTGAAACCAAGGTAGACGTGAACTTTCAGTTGCTCCAACATGACCAAGAAAACCAAGTGACTTCTTTAGTCGTTATCTTGAGTTTCATGATTGTCTTTGACAAATTTGTCATCAGCGGAACAATTTCTCAAGTTAACCATGTGGAAGGTCGCATTGTCAACGAACCAAGCGAATTTAACCAAGAAGAAGTCGAAACCTTGGCACGTCCATGTTTGAACATGCTCAACCGTTTGACGTATGAAGTAACAGAAATCGCCTTGGATCTTCCAGGGATCAATTTGGAGTTTTAGTCATGAAATTAGCTGTCATTACAGATTCTTCAGCCTATTTAGAGGAGAAGACGCTGCAAAGAGAGAATCTTTTTATCTTGGATATTCCTGTCAATATTGATGGAGAGGAGTATGTTGAAGGTGTCAATCTGACTGCTGAGGAATTTTATCAAAAAATGGCTCAGTCTGTAGAATTGCCTAAAACTAGTCAACCAAGTATTGCCAAATTGGATGAGATTCTTAGTTCTTTGAAAGATGAGGGTTATACCCATGTCTTGGGACTATTTCTTTCGTCAGGAATTTCAGGTTTTTATCAGAACATCCAATACATGTTGGAAGAGTATGATGGCTTGACCATTGCCTTTCCAGATACCCATATCACAAGTTCCCCTCTAGGATTTATGGTAGAGAGTGCCTTTGAATGGGCAGAACAAGGTGATGATTTTGCCCAGATTCAGGAGAAATTGGCTATCCAAATTGCTGATAATTCAGCCTTTATCATAGTAGATGACCTCGACCACTTGGTTAAGGGAGGACGTTTGTCAAATGGAGCAGCTATCTTAGGAAATCTCCTCAGTATCAAGCCTATCCTTTACTTTAATGACCAAGGAGTGATTGAAGTTTACGAAAAAGTTCGTACAGAAAAGAAAGCAATCAAACGTTTGGTGGAAATCATCAAGGAGTTGACAAAAGA
This sequence comes from Streptococcus sp. HMSC076C08, assembly GCF_001810825.1. Lineage (GTDB taxonomy): Bacteria > Bacillota > Bacilli > Lactobacillales > Streptococcaceae > Streptococcus. Next base: position 173,950 of record NZ_KV802734.1, read on the forward strand.
CGGGGACTACCGTATAACAGTCATTCATGGGAACGCTCCTCAAAAGGCAGCGGATTTACGTCAGCTTTTGATGGAGAGTGGTGTGACTGCTGAAATTCCAATTGAACCCTTTGGTAGTGTCATTGGGACCCACCTTGGAGAAGGTAGTATCGCCTTGAGCTATACAACAATCGTCTAAATTGTTCTTACAAGCTTTGTATCTTAGACAGGAGTAGAGATGAGTATTCGAGTAATTATTGCCGGTTTTAAGGGAAAGATGGGCCAAGCTGCTTGTCAGATGGTCTTGGCTGATCCAGACTTGGACTTGGTCGCAGTTTTGGATCCTTTTGAGTCTGAGTCAGAGTGGCAGGGAATTCCTGTCTTCAATGATAAGGCTGACTTGGTTGGTTTTGAAGCGGATGTTTGGGTAGATTTTACTACACCAGCCGTTGCCTACGAAAATACACGCTTTGCTCTTGAAAATGGCTTTGCTCCTGTCGTAGGAACAACAGGATTCACTAGTGACGAAATTGCAGAACTAAAAGCATTTTCCCGTGAACAAGATTTGGGTGGCTTGATAGCCCCTAACTTTGCCTTGGGCGCTGTCTTGCTTATGCAATTTGCGGCGCAGGCTGCCAAATATTTCCCAAATGTGGAGATTATCGAGCTCCACCATGACAAGAAAAAAGATGCTCCGAGCGGAACAGCCATTAAAACGGCTGAGTTGATGGCGGAAGTGCGAGAGTCTATCCAGCAAGGTGCGCCTGATGAGGAAGAATTGATTGCAGGTGCTCGTGGTGCTGATTTTGATGGCATGCGGATCCACTCAGTTCGTTTGCCAGGCTTAGTAGCTCATCAAGAAGTTATCTTTGGCAATCAGGGAGAAGGATTGACCCTTCGTCATGACTCCTATGATCGCAGCTCCTTCATGACAGGGGTCAATTTGGGAATCAAAGAAGTTGTCAAGTGTCATGAGCTTGTCTATGGATTAGAACACTTATTATGAGATTAACGCAAATGCCTTCTGAATTTCAGAAGGCTTTACCAGTATTAGAAAAAATTAAAGAAGCAGGCTTTGAAGCCTATTTTGTTGGGGGATCTGTTCGAGATGCCCTCCTCAATCGTCCCATCCACGATGTGGATATTGCGACTTCTTCTTATCCAGAGGAGACCAAGCAGATTTTTCCGCGAACAGCCGATATTGGAATCGAGCACGGAACTGTCTTGGTCTTAGATGGGGACGAGGAGTATGAGGTAACCACCTTTCGGACCGAAGATGTCTATGTGGACTACCGCAGACCCAGTGCGGTTTCCTTTGTGCGTTCGCTAGAAGAAGACCTCAAGCGCCGTGATTTCACAGTCAATGCCTTCGCTTTGGATGAGACAGGCGAAATCATTGACTTGTTCTATGGATTAGAAGATTTGAAAAATCAAGTCTTGCGAGCAGTTGGAGTGGCTAGTGAACGTTTCAACGAAGATGCTCTGCGGATTATGCGTGGTTTCCGTTTTCAGGCCAGTCTTGGTTTTGAACTTGAGCCAGAAACATTTAAAGCGATGAAGACTTTGACGCCACTCTTGGAGAAAATTTCTGTGGAGCGCACCTTCGTTGAGTTTGATAAACTCTTGCTGGCACCTTTTTGGCGAGTTGGTCTGGCTTCCATGATTGAGAGTCGAGCTTATAACTATCTTCCGGACATGGTAGGGAGCCAGGACAAGCTCAACAAACTGTTTGATTTGGAGACTGATTTCACTTTTGAATCTTCCGAACAAGCTTGGGCGGCTCTATTGTGGGCCTTAGAGATTAAAGATGCGCAGCCATTTTTGAAAGCTTGGAAAACCTCACGCCAGTTTGCAAAGCAAGTACAGGATTTGCTGACCATTTTGGCTTTGCGAGAAAAGGGAGAATTGAGCAAGCGCGATTGTTACCGCTTTGACTTGGATTTACTTTTACAGGCAGAAAATCTTCGTCAGGCCCAAGGAAAAGAAGTCAATCCACAAGCTATCAAAGAAACTTACCAGAGTTTGACCATTCATGATAAGAAAGAAATCCAGATTAATGGTGGAATTTTGATTAAGGAATATGGTTACCAGCCAGGACCAGACTTGGGAGAGATTTTAACAGAGATTGAGTTTGCCATTGTCGATGGAGAATTGGAAAATGATCGTCAAGCTATCCATGCTTACCTGAGGGAGAAAAAATGAGTGATTTTATCGTTGAAAAACTAAGCAAATCCGTTGGTGACAAGACAGTTTTTAAGGATATTTCCTTTATCATCCATGACTTGGATAGAATCGGTCTGATTGGTGTCAATGGGACGGGTAAGACCACCCTTTTAGACGTCCTTTCTGGCGTTTCTGGCTTTGATGGGGATGTCAGTCCCTTTTCGGCTAAGAATGACTACAAGATTGGCTACTTGACCCAGAATCCTGATTTTGATGATAACAAGACGGTCTTGGATACGGTTCTCTCCAGCGACCTCAAGGAAATCCAGTTGATTCGTGAGTATGAGTTGATCATGCTCAACTACAGTGAGGACAAGCAGGCTCGTTTGGAACGGGTCATGGCAGAGATGGATTCTCTCCAAGCCTGGGAAATTGAAAGCCAGGTCAAGACGGTCCTCAGTAAGCTAGGTATTCAGGACTTGTCGACTCCGGTTGGTGAATTGTCAGGCGGTCTGAGAAGACGGGTTCAGTTGGCGCAAGTTCTCCTAGGAAACCACGACCTCTTGCTTCTGGACGAGCCAACCAACCACCTGGATATTGCGACCATTGAGTGGCTGACTCTTTTTTTGAAAAATTCCAAGAAGACCGTTCTCTTTATCACCCACGATCGTTATTTCCTAGATGCACTATCAACGCGGATTTTCGAGTTGGACCGAGCAGGCTTGACCGAGTATCAGGGAAATTATCAGGACTATGTTCGCCTCAAGGCTGAACAAGATGAGCGTGATGCAGCACTTCTCCACAAAAAGGAACAACTCTATAAGCAAGAATTAGCCTGGATGCGTAGACAACCGCAGGCCCGTGCGACCAAGCAACAGGCCCGTATCAATCGTTTCCACGATTTGAAAAAAGAAGTTTCAGGTGGCGTTGCTGATACAGACTTGACTATGAACTTTGAAACCAGTCGGATTGGGAAAAAAGTCATCGAGTTTCAGAATGTTTCCTTCGCCTATGAAAACAAGCCCATTTTGCATGATTTTAATCTCTTGGTGCAAGCCAAAGACCGTATCGGAATCGTTGGGGACAACGGTGTCGGGAAGTCAACTCTGCTTAATCTCATCGCAGGAAGTCTTGAGCCTACTAAAGGCCAAGTGATCATCGGTGAGACGGTTCGCATCGCCTATTTCTCTCAGCAAATTGAAGGATTGGATGAGAGCAAGCGAGTTATCAATTATCTGCAGGAAGTGGCAGAGGAGGTCAAGACCAGTGGTGGTTCTACGACTTCCATCGCTGAGTTGCTGGAGCAGTTCCTTTTCCCACGTTCAACCCATGGAACCTTGATTGAGAAATTGTCTGGTGGCGAGAAAAAACGCCTTTATCTCCTCAAATTGCTCTTGGAAAAACCAAATGTTCTTCTTTTGGACGAGCCGACAAATGACCTAGATATTGCGACCTTGACAGTTTTGGAAAATTTCTTGCAGGGCTTTGCAGGTCCTGTCTTGACAGTTAGCCACGATCGCTATTTCCTTGATAAGGTAGCGACCAAGATTCTCGCCTTTGAGAATGGCAAGATTCGTCCTTTCTTTGGCCATTACACCGACTATCTTGATGAAAAAGTCTTTGAAACAGAGATGGCCAATCAAGTGCAAAAGGCCGAAAAGGAGAAAGTGGTCAAAGTTCGTGAAGACAAGAAGCGTATGACCTACCAAGAAAAGCAGGAGTGGGCAAGCATTGAAGGCGATATTGAAGCCTTGGAAAATCGTATTGCTGCTATTGAAGAAGAAATGCAGGCAAATGGCTCTGACTTTGGCAAATTGGCGATGCTTCAGAAAGAGCTAGACGAGAAAAACGAAGAACTCCTTGAAAAATACGAACGCTATGAATACCTAAGTGAGTTGGCATGATGGAAGAAAAAGTCATTAAACGTAGTCCCAAGAAAATCATTTGGAATACCTTGTTTGGCTTGGCTTCAGTGCTTTTCTTCTTGCTGCCTCTCTCTTATCTCCATTTGTACTCGCAAAAGGGAACCAGACTTCATACGATAAGTCTGTTATTAATACTGCTTGTCCTCTTTTGTGCTGGAGTAGTCGTTTATCAGACATACAGACTGTTAAGTTCCGATAAGGAATATTTGAAATGTACTGTCGAGGGATTTTACTACAAACCGAATCCAAAGAAACCCAGTCATTTCTACGCTTGGGCTGATGTAGAGGAATTTTCCTTCTCTCGGATTCGAGGGAAGTACAGGGATTCCTATCGGATTGAAGTCTATTTTAAAAACAAGGAAAATGTGAAATCCCAATCCTTCCTAGCTCTGTTGAAGAGAAGGATTCTCTCTTTTCATTCGTCAGCAGATTTGATCATCCCTATCTTTCTACTAGATGTAGGACTTCCTGAAAGGGTCTATGAGGCCATGAAGTACTATGAAAGAGAATGGCGTATCGAACAAAATCGTCAAGCAAGAAAAGAGGCAAAACAAGCTTCGAAAAGCAAATCTTCCAAACCGTCATAGTCTGTCTTTGCTTAAAGTAGAATAATCAAAAATGCCCTATCCACTGGATAGGGTCATTGTTTGTCTTCTTTTTTTGTTTCCTGATGAAAGATATTTTGCCAAGTTTCATGGCGACGCCAGATACTGGTATGGACGATACCATCTAGCTCATAGCAAATGAGTTTGGTTTTCTGACTAATGGAGGTAATCTGAATGTCCTTAATCGCAGCACTAAGTTCTTTTTCAGACTTATAAGCCTCTTTATCCATCTGCTCTCCATCTTGACGGATATAGAGAAAGTCCTCAGCAAGGAGTTCTTCTAGCTGATTTCCTTGGTCAATCAATTGCTCACGCATGAGCAGTTTTTTATAGACATTGTCTAAAATCTCGTCCTCAGGTATGGGAGCTGGCTCGATATGGACATCGGTATCAAAGACTCCAAAACGCTCTTCCAGCATGGACTCGACCTGGTCCGCAATCTCATGACTTTCATAGACTGATAGGTCAGGATTCATTTCCAGGGTGATATCAAGGTAGATATTGCTACCGTAGGTCCGCCCTCTTTGGGACTTGACCTTACTAATCTTTGGAATCTCCATGATGGCCTTTTGGTAGTCCTCTAGCAGACGGTCATCAAAACCATCTGAAAGACTGAAGGAAGACTCGATAAAGATATCATAGGCTGTTTTTAAGATAAAGAAGGTGATGATGATAGCGACCAATTTATCCACGATAGGGTAATTGAAACTGCTGGCTAAGATAGCAATGGAAGTCCCAAGCGAGGTGACAGCATCGGAAAGATTGTCCTTAGCAGCTGCTTTGAGAGCCTTGGATTTGGATTTCTTACTGAGGCGTGTATTGTAGAGATAGACCACAAACATAATCGCTGCAGAAATGATTCCTAGAGTTGCACCCAGAGGATCAATGGGTGTTTGTTCCCGACTAAGGATTTTCTGAATGGTGTCCCGAAGTACATCAAAACCAACATAGAACATGATGATGGAAGTAATCAAGCTAGCCAAATCTTCAATCTTCCAGTGACCAAAGCTATGGTCACGGTCTGCAGGTTGGCGGGCCATCCGAATCCCAATCAAGAGAGCAACATTTCCAATAATATCGGATACGTTGTTGAAACCATCTGCCACCAAACTGGAAGAATGCAGGAGGTGACCAGTTGCCAATTTTGCTGCAGACAAGAGGAGGTAGGTTGAAATGCTGATAATGGCTCCACGTTCTGCCAATTTGAGATTTGACATGGATTGGTTCATCGGGCTTCCTTTCTAGTCATATAGTATTCTACCATTATACTGGTTTTCAAGGGAAAATTCAAATTTAGTCTTGTTTCATCTGATTTAAACCCTTGAAAATTGTTCAAATTTTGATATAATAGTACTACTCAAGGGAGTAGCTGGCAGAAACCTGTGATAGTGTCGTCATTCCGAATTGTATACTGAAAAGTATGTTTTCCGGCACTATCTTAAACAGCGAGACTTGTTATGATTAACAGGTCTCTTTTTGTTTGTCATAAAACTAAAAGAGAACTTGTTTTGCACACAATGTCAAGGAGGAGACACATGTCAAAAGAACAAAAACGCCAAGCGTTTTACACTCAGAGTCCTGAAGAGGTCTTGAAGTCAGTTGAAGCAACTGAACAAGGTCTCTCGTCTAGCGAAGCGCAGAAACGCCTAGCTGAATATGGACGCAATGAACTGGAAGAGGGTGAGAAAAAATCTCTCCTAGTCAAGTTTATTGAGCAATTTAAGGATTTGATGATTATCATCCTAATTGCTGCGGCTATCTTGTCCGTCATAACTTCTGGTGGGGAAGATATCGCAGATGCCATCATTATCCTTGCCGTGGTTATCATCAACGCTGCCTTTGGTGTTTACCAAGAAGGAAAAGCAGAAGAAGCCATCGAAGCCCTCAAGTCTATGTCTAGTCCAGCTGCTCGCGTTATTCGTGATGGGCACATGGCTGAGATTGATTCCAAAGAATTGGTGCCAGGTGATATCGTAGCTCTCGAAGCTGGTGATGTAGTGCCAGCAGACCTACGTTTGCTAGAAGCTAATTCTCTTAAAATCGAAGAAGCAGCTTTAACAGGCGAGTCTGTTCCAGTTGAAAAAGACTTGACAGTCGAGCTCGCTGCAGATGCTGGTATTGGTGACCGTGTCAATATGGCCTTTCAAAACTCAAATGTGACTTATGGTCGTGGTCTTGGTGTTGTTGTCAATACAGGTATGTACACTGAAGTGGGTCATATCGCTGGCATGCTCCAAGATGCGGATGAGACGGATACACCACTTAAACAAAACTTGAACAACCTTTCTAAGGTTTTGACCTATGCGATTTTGGTTATTGCCCTTGTTACTTTTGTAGTTGGAGTCTTCATTCAAGGTAAAAATCCACTTGGTGAGTTGATGACCTCTGTTGCGCTTGCTGTTGCAGCCATTCCAGAAGGACTCCCAGCTATCGTGACGATCGTTCTTGCCCTTGGTACTCAAGTTTTGGCCAAACGAAACTCTATCGTTCGTAAGTTGCCAGCAGTCGAAACACTTGGTTCAACAGAAATCATCGCTTCTGATAAGACTGGTACGCTTACCATGAACAAGATGACAGTCGAGAAAGTCTTCTATGACGCAGTCCTACATGACTCAGCTGATGATATTGAACTTGGCTTGGACATGCCACTACTTCGTTCAGTTGTCTTGGCCAATGATACCAAGATTGATGCTGAAGGAAACCTGATCGGGGATCCAACGGAAACAGCCTTCATCCAGTATGCCTTGGACAAGGGCTACGATGTTAAAGGGTTTTTAGAGCAATATCCTCGTGTAGCTGAGTTACCATTTGACTCAGATCGTAAACTCATGTCAACGGTTCATCCATTACCAGATGGTAAATTCCTCGTAGCAGTCAAGGGGGCTCCAGATCAACTTTTGAAACGTTGTGTTGCTCGTGATAAGGCTGGAGATGTTGCTCCGATTGATGAGAAAGTTAATGACTTAATTCACACAAACAACTCTGAAATGGCTCACCAAGCCTTGCGTGTTCTTGCGGGTGCTTATAAGATTGTAGACAGCATTCCAGAAAACCTGACTTCTGAAGAGCTTGAAAACAACTTGATCTTTACTGGATTGATTGGAATGATTGACCCTGAACGTGCCGAAGCAGCAGAAGCTGTTCGTGTCGCTAAGGAAGCGGGAATCCGTCCAATCATGATCACTGGTGACCACCAAGATACAGCGGAAGCCATTGCCAAACGTTTGGGAATCATCGATGAAAATGACTCGGAAGACCATGTCTTGACTGGTGCTGAACTCAACGAACTTTCAGATGAAGAATTTGAAAAAGTCGTTGGTCAATACTCTGTCTACGCGCGTGTATCTCCAGAACACAAGGTTCGTATCGTCAAGGCTTGGCAAAAACAAGGTAAGGTTGTTGCTATGACAGGTGACGGTGTTAATGATGCGCCAGCTCTGAAAACAGCCGATATCGGTATCGGTATGGGAATCACTGGTACAGAGGTTTCTAAGGGGGCTTCTGACATGATTCTTGCAGATGATAACTTTGCGACCATTATCGTCGCAGTTGAAGAAGGACGCAAGGTCTTCTCAAACATTCAAAAGACTATTCAGTACTTACTTTCTGCCAATACTGCTGAAGTATTAACTATCTTCTTATCAACCTTGTTTGGTTGGGACGTCTTGCAGCCAGTTCATCTTTTGTGGATCAACTTGGTAACCGATACCTTCCCAGCTATCGCTCTTGGTGTTGAACCTGCTGAGCCAGGTGTTATGACCCACAAACCTCGTGGACGTAAGTCAAGCTTCTTCTCAGGTGGTGTTTTGAGTTCTATCATCTATCAAGGTGTACTCCAAGCAGCTATTGTTATGAGTGTTTATGGACTTGCAATTGCTTACCCAGTTCATGTGGGTGACAATCATGCCATTCATGCGGATGCCCTTACTATGGCCTTTGCAACCCTTGGTTTGATTCAACTATTCCATGCCTACAATGTCAAGTCTGTTTACCAATCCATCTTGACAGTTGGCCCATTCAAGTCTAAGACCTTTAACTGGTCCATCTTGGTATCCTTCATCCTTCTGATGGCGACCATCGTTGTAGAACCGCTTGAAGGTATCTTCCACGTAACCAAACTAGACTTATCGCAATGGGGTATTGTTCTAGCTGGAAGCTTCTCAATGATACTTATCGTCGAAATCGTCAAGTTTGTTCAACGTAAACTTGGTCTTGATAAGAATGCGATTTAAAAAGAAAGTCATCTTCGGATGGCTTTTTTTGCATTTGAGGGAAAGGACTAGAAGTCGCTCCCTTTTGTGCTATAATAAAGTAAAGTAGCAAGGAGTGAAAGAGAATGGAAAAGAAAATTGTCCTAGATGCCTTATTTTTGTCGCAGGTCTCAAAACCTGCAAGTCAGGAAGACCTTTATCTGGCTAGAGATTTACAGGATACCCTGCTGGCTAATCGCGAAACCTGTGTCGGTCTAGCGGCTAATATGATTGGCGTGCAGAAGCGCGTGATTATCTTTAATCTTGGCTTGGTTCCCATGGTCATGTTTAATCCCATTCTCCTTTCTTATAAAGGACCTTACGAGACCGAGGAAGGTTGTTTGTCCTTGACTGGTGTTCGAACGACGACTCGTTATGAAACGATTACGGTTTCCTATCGTGATAGTAAGTGGCAGGAGCAGACCATTACGCTAACAGGTTTTCCAGCTCAGATCTGCCAGCATGAACTGGATCATTTGGAAGGACGGATTATTTAGGAGGAACGCAGATGAAACGCATACTATTTGAACTTGTTTTTATCGCAACGACTTGGTATATCTTTTTACCGCCCTTCAATCTGACTAGTTGGGAATTCATCTTCTTTCTCTGTGGGCATCTGGTGGTGATGGGGATTTTGTTTAGTTTCCGAAAGGATACCAATCTCCTCAAAACTGTTCATGTACGCCATGGCAAGGCTGCCAAAGATCTCAATCTAGAAGGATTCCTTTTTACCAAACTTAGTAGAGGATTGTTTCTGACTGCAGGTATCATTTTTGCCCTTGCTGGTCTTGTTAGCCTAGTAACCTCTAGCTTTTTCCAAGCAAAAAATTATGCTAATGTGGTGTCTATCACAGAAAAAGATTTTAAAGATTTTCCTAAGAGTGATACCAGTAAGGTTCCAATTCTAGATCGGAGCACTGCAGAGAAGATTGGAGACCGTTATCTAGGCTCTCTGACGGATAAGGTCTCCCAGTATGTGGCAGCAGATACCTATACTCAGCTGACGGTTGATGGCAAACCTTATCGAGTAACTCCTTTGGAGTATGCCGACCCGATCAAATGGTTTAATAATCAGTCCAAGGGAATTGGCGAGTATATCAAGGTTGATATGGTGACAGGAAATGCGGAATTGGTGGATTTAAAAACGCCAATGAAGTATTCAGACTCCGAGTATTTTAACCGCGATGTCAAACGTCATCTTCGGATCAAGTACCCAACCAAGATTTTTAAAACGCCCTCCTTTGAGGTGGATGATGAAGGCAATCCTTTCTATGTAGCAACCGTTTATCAAAAGCAGTTTGGTCTAGGAGTTCCTCGCCCTTCGTCTGTTATTATCTTAGACGCCACCAATGGAGAAACCAAGGAATACAGCTTGGATGAAGTACCAGAATGGGTGGATCGTGTCTATCCAGCAGAAGAAACCATCCAGCAAATCAACTACAACGGCAAGTATAAAGACGGCTTCTGGAATGCCTTGATTTCTAAGAAAAACGTTACCCAAACGACCGAGGGCTATAACTATCTTTCTATCGGAAATGACATTTATCTCTACACTGGGGTGACTTCAGCCAACGCTGACGAAAGTAATCTAGGATTTATCCTTGAAAATATGCGCACTGGTGAAATCACCAAGTACAATCTAGCTTCAGCAACCGAAGAATCTGCCCGTGCTTCTGCAGAGGGAGCAGTGCAAGAGAAGGCCTACAAGGCTACCTTCCCTATTCTTGTCAATCTCAATGACAAACCGCTCTATATCATGGGCTTGAAGGACAATGCAGGCTTGGTCAAGGAGTATGCATTGGTCGATGCCGTGGAGTACCAAAACGTCATCGTAGCAACTACGGTAGATGAACTCCTCAGCAAGTATGCCAATAAAAATGACCTCGAGTTGGATAATGAAACGGTAGAAAACATCAAGGGTATCGTCTCAGACCTTAAATCAGCTGTCATCAAGGGTGATACCGTCTACTTCTTTAAAGTTGATGGCAAGATTTATAAGGTCAAGGCTTCCGTGTCAGACGACCTTCCTTACCTCGAAAATGGCCAATCCTTCGAAGGTCAAGTTGGAAAAGATAACTATCTCAAGACCTTTAAAGTACAATAATACTCTTCGAAAATCAAATTCAAACTACGTCAGCGTCGCCTTGCCGTACTCAAGTACAGCCTGCGGCTAGCTTCCTAGTTTGCTCTTTGATTTTCATTGAGTATAAAAATAGGTTTTCTCAGTTCAAGGAGAAAAAAGATAAATTCTTATCTATCTTAACAAGCTTAGCTGGCACAGCCCTTGTTCTCGCGGCTATCTGGTTAGGATGGACAAAATAAACAGAGAAACCTCGGTATGAACCGAGGTTTTTAAGATGAAATTCTTGGTCGTGGTTGAAAAATATGCTACACTAACAATATGAAAATTTTAATCCCAACAGCAAAAGAAATGAACACAGACCATCCTTGTATCGAAGCGCTCCCCTTGAGGGAAGAAAGTCAGGTAGTCCTTGACTCACTGGCGCACTACTCAGCCAGTGAATTAGAGACTTTTTATAAGGTATCTGCCGAGAAAGCAGAAGAAGAGTACGCTCATATTCAAGCTTTAAAAGATCACAGGGCTAAACATTATCCAGCCTTGAAACTTTTCGATGGTCTCATGTATCGTCACATCAAACGAGATGAGTTAACCAAGGCTGAACAAACCTATCTTGAAAATCATGTCCTAATTACCTCGGCTTTATACGGTGTTGTCCCCGCCTTGTCGCCCATGGCTCCTCACCGTTTGGATTTCTTGATGAAGTTAAAAGTTGCTGGGAAGACTTTAAAGAGTCATTGGAAGTCAGCCTACGATGAGGCACTAGAGGATGAGGATTTGATATTCTCACTCCTATCATCAGAGTTTGAAACCGTATTTTCGAAGGAAATTAGAGAAAAGATGGTGACCTTCAAATTTATGGAGGACAAGGCAGGCCAGCTGAAAATCCACTCAACCATTTCAAAAAAAGCCCGTGGTGCCTTTTTAACCGCCTTGATAGAGGGGCAAGTCCATACAGTCGAACAAGCTCGCAAGCTCCGCTTTGCCGGCTTTGACTACCGACCTGATTTATCCAGTGACTTAGAACTCGTCTTTGTGAAACAAGCATAAAACCAGCTCATTCGAGCTGGTTTTTGCTGGATTAGTTGATGGCTGCAAGAAGGTCGTCAGCTTGTTTTGCAAGTGATGAAGCAGTTGCTTCTTCTAACACCAATTTTCCGTCTGCCCAAGCAGAGTCATTGACACGAGCAGCTGTAAAGTCACCAACGACTTGTGTACGGATAAATGGCAAGAGGTCTTTGTAAATAGCAAAGAGTTGATCGTGACCGGCATTGGCTACAGATGAGACAGTAACAAACTTGTCTTGGAGGGCAGAAGCTCCACGTGTATCAGACAAGTCAAGAGCACGCGAGAGCCAGTCAAGCAAGTTCTTCACTGTTCCAGGGATAGAGAAGTTGTAGACTGGAGAGAAAATCCAGATGGCATCCGCAGCAAGGACTGCTTCACGAGCAGCAGCTACAGCTGGATGAGTTGGAACTTCCAAATCTTGGCTGAAGAGAGGAACAGCTGAGTAATCAAGATAGCTAACTTCTGCTTTTCCAGCAAGTGCTTTTTCAGCTTCGAGGGCCATTTGGTGGTTGAAAGAACCTTGGCGTAGTGAACCGACGATAAATAATACTTTTTTAGACATGATGTGTCTCCTTTAGTTTAAAATTCAAAGAGCGAACTCTTTTGTTACCATCCATGTTACAACAAATGATACTAATTAGCAATAATTTTGCTCACAAATTTTTAAATTTTTTTAAAATCTGGATTAAGTCTTCCTTTTCGCCATCTTCCAAGATGCTGAGTGCTTCTACAATCGAATCGATATGGTCAGGAAGAACCTCCTCGATTTTTCTGCGTCCTGCAGGTGTTAATTTCAGGAAAAAGGAGCGACGATCCTTGGGGTCGCAAGTTCTAGAAATCCATCCATCTCGAACCATATTTCGAATGACAACAGTCATGTTTCCAGAAGTGGCTAGCATTTTTTCAATCAAATCCTGAATGCGCAGTTCCCCCTTGCTATAGAGGGTTTCCAAAACTGAAAATTGGGTGGGTGTTAGCCCGTGTTCTTTAGCAGCCTTGGCTTCATATGGTTTAAAAGTCCGTATGGCTTTATTAAGGACGATAGCCGTTTTTAAGTCTAGTTGATTATCGGAAATTTTCTCTTTCAAATATTGTTTCATAAGCTTTATTTTATCAATAATGAGAGAGAAAAACAAGAACTTACATTTTATAGGAAAAGATTCTTAGAATGTTCCCGTCTTCACTTGTAATAAAGAAGGAGAGATGGTAAAATAGACGAGTGAAACTAAGACAGAAAAAAGCAAAAAACAAGCTACTTTTACAGTATGGAATCGGCATTGCTCTGGTAGTACTAGTCATGACCACTTCCTTCCTTTATCTGATATCACTCAGCATGAAACCCTATCAAGATGCTAGACTTGAGGGAGAAAAACTGGCCAAGCAGTATGCAGAATTGGAAAAGGCAGATCAGGTTGATTTCTACAATGGTCTAGAGGGCTATTACAGTGTTCTGGGACATAATAAAAAGCAAGAGGCCATTGCCGTACTGATTGAAAAGAATGACCACAAGATTTATGTTTATCAGCTTGATAAGGGGATTTCTCAAGACAAGGCAGTGACGATTTCGAGGGAAAAAGGAGCTAGCGACATTGACAAGATTACTTTTGGTCGTTATCAGGATAAGCCGATTTGGGAAGTTAAGTCAGGAAACCAGTACTATCTGGTTGACTTTGAAACAGGAGCAGTGATCCAATAAGGAGGGCATATGAAACTATCCAAACGTGTACTAGAAATGGAAGAAAGCGTCACTCTAGCCAGTGATGCAAGAGCCAAAGCATTAAAAGCTCAGGGAAAAGATGTTCTTTTCTTAACCTTGGGACAGCCTGATTTTCATACTCCTGAAAACATTCAGGAGGCAGCGGTAGGAGCGATTCGAGATGGACGTGCTTCCTTCTATACAGTTGCTTCAGGCCTACCAGAGTTAAAAGCGGCGGTTAATACCTATTTTGAACGCTACTATGGGTATTCCGTAGCGGCTAACGAGGTTACCTTTGCCACTGGTGCTAAGTTCTCTCTCTACACCTTCTTTATGGCTGTGGTCAATCCAGGTGATGAGGTCATTATTCCTACACCATACTGGGTCAGCTATGGAGACCAGGTCAAAATGGCAGAAGGAGTGCCAGTCTTTGTCCAGGCAAAGGAAGACAATCACTTTAAAGTAACAGTAGAGCAGCTAGAAGCAGCGCGAACAGATAAGACCAAGATCTTAGTTCTCAATTCACCATCGAATCCGACCGGTATGATTTACTCTCGTGAGGAACTCTTGGCTATCGGAAATTGGGCTGTTGCGCATGATGTCCTTATCTTAGCAGATGATATTTATGGTCGTTTGGTTTATAACGGGAACGAATTTGTTCCAATTTCTAGTCTGTCAGAAGCCATTCGCAAGCAAACCATCGTGATTAACGGTGTATCTAAGGCCTATGCCATGACTGGTTGGCGGGTAGGTTATGCTGTGGGAAATCCTGAAATTATTGCTGCCATGAGCAAACTAACAGGACAAACGACCTCCAACCTGACTGCTGTATCACAATATGCTACCATTGAAGCCCTAACTGGACCGCAAGACTCTGTTGAAACCATGCGTCAAGCATTTGAGGAACGGTTGAATACCATTTATCCTCTCTTGTGCCAAGTCCCAGGATTTGAAGTTGTCAAGCCCCAAGGTGCCTTCTATCTTTTCCCAAATGTTAAAAAAGCGATGGAAATGAAGGGTTATACCGATGTGACAGAGTTTACAACGGCTATTCTCGAAGAAGTCGGACTGGCCTTGATTACGGGAGCTGGATTTGGAGCACCAGAAAATGTTCGTCTCAGCTATGCCACAGACTTGGATACATTAAAAGAAGCTATTCGTCGTTTGCATCAATTTATGGAAAAATAAAACTTAGAATCTTCGCCTTTTTAGCGAAGATTTTTTGTAACGAAAATCTCGCGATTTTTATCTAGTAGAACCTAGCTATCACAGTCTATTTATGGTAAAATAGTGGGTAATGATGTCTTCGGACAAGTTAAACGAAAAAAGGAAGATAGATTATGACAAAACGTGTAACAATTATTGATGTAAAAGACTACGTTGGTCAAGAAGTGACCATCGGAGCCTGGGTTGCCAACAAATCAGGAAAAGGGAAAATTGCCTTCTTGCAATTGCGTGATGGAACAGCCTTCTTCCAAGGTGTAGCCTTTAAACCAAACTTTATTGAAAAGTTCGGTGAGGAAGTGGGGCTAGAGAAGTTTGATACGATTAAACGCCTAAGCCAAGAAACTTCTGTTTATGTGACAGGAATTGTCAAAGAAGACGAACGTTCTAAGTTTGGCTATGAGTTGGATATTACAGACATCGAAGTGATCGGTGAATCTCAAGACTACCCAATCACACCAAAAGAACACGGAACAGACTTCTTGATGGACAACCGTCACTTGTGGCTCCGCTCTCGTAAGCAAGTAGCAGTGATGCAAATCCGTAACGCTATCATCTATGCAACTTATGAGTTTTTCGACAAGAACGGCTTCATGAAATTTGATAGCCCAATTCTTTCAGGAAACGCGGCTGAAGATTCAACAGAACTCTTTGAAACAGACTACTTCGGAACGCCAGCCTACTTGAGTCAATCTGGTCAGCTTTACCTAGAAGCAGGGGCTATGGCTCTTGGTCGTGTATTTGACTTTGGTCCAGTATTCCGTGCTGAAAAATCAAAAACGCGTCGTCACTTGACTGAGTTCTGGATGATGGATGCGGAGTACTCCTACTTGACACACGATGAGTCACTTGACTTGCAAGAAGCTTATGTTAAAGCCCTTCTTCAAGGTGTTCTTGATCGTGCGCCTCAAGCCTTGGAAACCTTGGAACGTGATACAGATCTCTTGAAACGCTACATTGCAGAGCCGTTCAAACGCATCACTTACGATCAAGCCATTGACCTTTTGCAAGAGCATGAAAATGATGAAGATGCTGACTACGAGCATCTTGAGCATGGCGATGACTTTGGTTCACCACACGAAACATGGATTTCAAACCACTTTGGTGTGCCAACATTTGTCATGAACTACCCAGCAGCTATCAAGGCCTTCTACATGAAACCAGTTCCTGGAAATCCAGAGCGCGTGCTTTGTGCAGACTTGCTGGCACCAGAAGGTTACGGAGAAATCATCGGTGGATCTATGCGTGAGGAAGACTACGATGCTCTTGTAGCTAAAATGGAAGAACTGGGCATGGATCGTACAGAATATGAATTTTACCTTGACCTTCGTAAATACGGCACAGTTCCACACGGAGGATTTGGTATCGGTATCGAACGTATGGTAACCTTCGCAGCTGGAACCAAACATATCCGTGAAGCCATTCCATTCCCACGTATGTTGCACCGTATCAAACCATAAACTAGTAAAAAGAAGATATTTTCATCTTCTTTTTTCACTTTTATCTTGCTATCTATCAGTTTTTCTAGTATAATAGTTTATTGTGAGCAAACCTCACTTACCCCTTGCAAAGACTAGGGGTCATTAGACCAAAAGGAGGAACATATCAATGGCTAAATACGAAATTCTTTATATCATTCGTCCAAACATTGAAGAAGAAGCGAAAAACGCTTTGGTAGCACGTTTTGACTCTATCTTGACTGACAACGGTGCAACTGTTGTTGAATCAAAATCATGGGAAAAACGTCGTCTTGCATACGAAATCCAAGATTTCCGTGAAGGACTTTACCACATCGTTAACGTTGAAGCAAACGACGACGCAGCTCTTAAAGAGTTTGACCGTCTTTCAAAAATCAACGCTGACATTCTTCGTCACATGATCGTCAAACTTGACGCGTAAGAAGGTAAATTATGATTAACAATGTTGTACTTGTAGGGCGTATGACACGTGACGCTGAGTTGCGTTATACCCCATCAAATGTAGCAGTTGCGACTTTTACTCTTGCAGTAAACCGTACATTTAAGAGTCAAAATGGCGAACGTGAGGCTGATTTCATCAATGTCGTTATGTGGCGCCAACAGGCTGAAAATCTTGCCAACTGGGCTAAAAAAGGCTCTCTTATCGGGATCACAGGCCGTATCCAGACTCGTAGTTACGATAACCAGCAAGGACAACGTGTCTACGTAACAGAAGTCGTGGCTGAGAATTTCCAAATGTTGGAAAGCCGCGGAGTGCGTGAAGGACATTCAGGTGGAGCTTATTCTGCACCAACTGCTGGTCAATCAGCACCTGCAAACCCAGTACCAGACTTTTCACGTTCTGAAAATCCATTTGGAGCAACCAATCCATTGGACATTTCAGATGATGATTTACCATTTTAATGGACAATTAATACTATAAAGGAGAAAAAACATGGCTCAACAACGTCGTGGCGGATTCAAACGCCGTAAAAAAGTTGATTACATCGCAGCAAACAAAATTGAATATGTTGATTACAAAGATACTGAGCTTCTTAGCCGTTTCGTTTCAGAACGTGGGAAAATCCTTCCTCGTCGTGTAACAGGAACTTCAGCTAAAAACCAACGTAAAGTAACAACAGCTATCAAACGCGCACGCGTAATGGCTTTGATGCCTTTCGTAAACGAAGATTAAAGAAAAGACCCTTACGGGTCTTTTTTTCACGAGCATGGAAATGAGAGAGCGAGTTGAGGTCCAGTGGACCTCTTTTTCATGAGCTTGAAAATAAGAAAGCGAATTAAGACCCGGGTGGGTCTTTTTTTACGAGCATGGAAATGAGAGAGCGAATTGAGGTCTAGTGGACCTCTTTTTCAGATTTTATAGGATTTTGTTAGAAAGGATTCCCTGTTGACCTAGTAAGATTCTTTTGTCTTACTAGGTTTTTTCTTTTAATCTTTATTATCGTGCTATAATGGTAGGAGAAAGCTATAAAGGAGCAGCTTATGAAGACGACATGTTCAATTAGAAAAATGCAAGAATCTGACATACAAGAACTATCTCGAGGATTTATCAGCCAAGGTTGGCCAAGTAGAGAGGAGATTTTAACTCAATACTTTAAGGAGCAAGAAAGTGAGGAGAGAGAAGTCTTAGTTGCAGAGGTTGAGGGTGCTGTAGCGGGTTACATTACGATTTTACCCGATGCTAAGCAGGGTCCCTTTGCTGGAATGGCTCCAGAACTTTCAGACTTCAATGTCTTCGAGCCCTTTCAAAATCAAGGTATTGGAAATCTCTTGCTGGAAGAAGCAGAAAAACGAGTTAGGCTCATATCGGATAAGGTGACCCTTGGTGTTGGGCTCCATTCAGGGTATGGACCTGCCCAGAGATTGTACATCAAACGAGGCTATATTCCAGATGGGACGGGTGTTTGGTATCAGAACCATCAACCGGCCATGAATGCAGTTTGTGAAGATATCGGTGACCTTGTTTTATATCTGTCAAAAAATTTGTTTTAAGACAAATTTTATAAGGTTTAAATTTTAAATATAGTAAACAATCACAGTCCCTTTTTCATTCGAAAAAGGGATTTTTTGTTTGAAATTGTTTGATTTATTCCTCAAAGTGGTAAAATATAATTGTTTGAATTATCAAGATAAAAATAAATATCAAAAAAAACATATAAGGTTTAGTTTTTTTAAATACGGATTCTTTTGAAAAGTCTTAAAATTTCCTAAAATAAGGCTTTTTAAAGGTTGTAAATAATATTGTTACAAAAAGGTTACAAATTGTTAAAATTAAATTAAATGCAATAATATAATTTGGAAAAAATTTGACATATAAATTAATTGACGGTAAAATAATTAAGATAATCAAATTAATTGATTTGCGCAATAATTCGATATAAAGATTAATCTGATGTGTCAAATTTTATTATAGTAGAAGGATAGCATAATGAAGAAACTGAAAGTGATGGTTGTTTTTGGAACACGACCAGAAGCTATTAAAATGGCCCCTTTAGTGTTAGAATTGCAAAAACATAGTGACAGCATTGAGACGATCACAGTTGTGACAGCTCAGCATCGCCAAATGCTAGATCAAGTTCTTGAAACTTTTAGCATCGAGCCACATTATGATCTGGATATTATGGGAAAAAATCAATCCCTCTTAGATATTACTGGAAAAATTTTAGAAAAGTTTGATCCAGTTGTTAAGCAAGAACTTCCAGATATAATTCTTGTTCATGGAGATACAACAACAACTTTTGCAGCAAGTTTAGTTGCTTTCTATAATCAGGTGCGTATCGGCCATGTTGAAGCTGGCCTAAGGACCTTTGATAAGTATTCTCCTTTCCCAGAAGAGATGAATCGTCAGATGACTGATAACTTAGCGGATCTTTATTTTGCTCCAACTAGTGAGAGTAAAGAAAATCTCCTCAAGGAAAATCACCCTGAGTCTGCTATTGTCATTACGGGAAATACAGCCATTGATGCATTGAAACTAACCGTTCAATCGGATTACTATCATGAAGTTCTAGATCAATTGGATCCAGATAAGAAACTTGTATTGGTAACCATGCACCGTCGTGAGAATCAAGGTCAACCAATGAGAAATGTCTTTGCAGCTTTACGTGAGATGGTCGATCTTCATCAGGAAATTGAAGTTGTTTATCCTGTTCACCTTAGCCCTGCTGTGCAAGAAGCAGCAAACGATATCTTATCTGGTCACGATCGTATTCACTTGATCGAGCCTTTAGATGTACTTGATTTTCATAATTTGGCTTCAAGAAGCTATTTTATCATGACTGACTCTGGAGGTGTTCAAGAAGAGGCGCCTTCTCTCGGCAAACCTGTCCTTGTTCTTCGTGACACTACGGAACGTCCAGAAGGAGTAAGAGCAGGTACGTTGAAGCTAGTTGGTACGGATCCAGTACGTGTGAAAGAAGCGATGGTAGCACTCTTAACAGATGAAACTCTTTATAGACAAATGTCTCAGGCACCAAATCCTTATGGAGATGGAAGAGCCTCTGAACGAATCGTACAATCCATTCAACAGTACTTTGGGGCAGCGACTTCTGTGTCTGAATTCAAAGGGGGGAAATAAGATAAAATGAAAAATTGGAGTCAATTTAAAAACTGGCTTATGGCTTTGCTTGCTTGTGAGGTCATTCTTTTGGTGCTTTGTTTTTTGTATGCTCGAGCAATCATTTTAGAACAAATCTTGTTTTTGGCTTTAGCCTTGTTTGCCGTGTTGGTATTATCTGACCTTTTGCTTACTTGGACTCTTATCTTAGCATTTGGTTTTGGACTTATCGTTTTGGTTGCGGGTGTGGTTTATATCCCAATCATGCAACTGGTCTTCTTATTGATCAGTTTTCCACTTTTGATTGGGATTCTACTTAAAGTTCGTTATTATTTCTTCAAGGTGGCCTCAAAGGTACAAGAACAGGAAGACGAAGCTCGAGTAGATTACCAAGCGATGGTCACTGAACAAAGTGATGTGATGGTACAGTCCTTATTGATTCATTGGTCACATGAAGATTTGTTCTTCCAGATTAAACCGAAAGAACATAACCAGATGCTCAGTCGCATTCAAGAGGTGATTGCTCAGGAATTGAGTTACAATGATAAGCTTTATTATGTTTCGGATGGTAATTTTCTCGTTCTATCTAGTACTAACCAACATTCTTTGAAGGAACTTTATTTGAATGGTTTGCAGGAGAAACTGAGCAGTTTAGTTTTTCATGGAGAAGATGGCAATCAAGGAATTCAGTTCCAAACAGGCTATTTGGTGATTAACTCTGATAATAAAGATAAATACCAAGACTACGCGGATGTCGCCAGTCATCTCAAACGTCAACTAGAGACAGATGTAATTGTAGAATATTAGGAGGGAAACATGACTTTAACCGAACTATTTTTTGGTATTGCTTTGGGACTCAGTCTCGCCTTTGGCATTTGTTTTATCATACTATTTATTGCATACAATATTCTTTACCATCGAGTAAACAAAAATTTTAAGGCGGTGAATCATGATTAGTCAAATGTTAATGATTTTTACCTTGCTTACAATTTGGATTTCTCTGGCATGGGGCTTGGTAATTCTCTTTTCGGCAGTACACTTTTGGTTTAAACACAGTGATTTTCGTGTAGACACTTCGCCGCTACCTTATTATCCGAAGGTCACCATTGTTGTTCCTGCTCATAATGAGGATGTGGTTATTGCCCAAACGGCAAAAGCTATCTTAGATATGAACTATCCTCACGACCGTGTGGAGTTGCTCTTGTTTGCGGATAACTGTTCGGACAACACCTATTCAGAGTGTTTGTCTGTACAAGCCATGCCTGAATATGCAGGAAGAAATCTGACTATTATCGACCGTACTGGTACGGGAGGAAAAGCGGGCGTTCTAAACGATGCTTTGGAGATGGCAACAGGTGAATACATCTGTGTCTATGATGCTGATGCCATGCCTGAAAAAAATGCCCTTTATTTCCTTGTCAAAGAAGTGATGAAGGATCCAGAACGTCATGTGGCATCTTTCGGCCGCAACAAGACTCGAAACGCTAATCAAAATTTCTTGACTCGTTGTATTAACCAGGAAATCGTTGTTACTCAGCGCGTGCACCACGTTGGGATGTGGCATCTCTTTAAAATTGGGCGTATCCCAGGAACCAACTTTATCATTCAAACCGACTTTGTAAAGAGTATCGGTGGTTGGAAAAATGGTGCCTTAACCGAGGATACCGATATTTCCTTCAAAATCATGCAGAGTGGTAAATTGATTGCCCTTGCCTATAATTCAGAGGCTTTCCAACAAGAACCTGAAACCTTAAAGAGTTACTATATGCAACGGAAACGTTGGGCGAAAGGAAATTATGAAGTTGTTCTTTCAAACTTTAAGCATTTATTTGGCAGAGCAAACTGGCGTGTTAAATTAGAAGTTTTTAACTATTCGTGTGTTTTCTTTTGGTTTAACTTTGCCATTGTTCTATCGGATTTGATTTTCCTAGCGAATGTGCTAGCAATCTGTCTTAACCTATTCTTCCCAGATATCAGGGTTCCGTTCGCTTTTGATGCGGACAATATCTACATTGCCCAGCTCATGCTCTTTAACTGGATTCTCATGATTGGTCTCTATTTGATGCAAATTATGACGGCATTAGCAAGTCAGTTTGGACAAGCGACGACAAAACAAATCTGGTTAGCCTTGGCGGCCTATTTCTCTTACGCACAGATGTTTATCGTTGTATCCATTGATTCCATTTCTTCAATCGTGCTGGACAAAGTACTCCGACGAAAAGAAACCAAGTGGGTTAAAACCAAGCGATTTGCAGGATAGGAGGATTTATGAAAACGAATAAATTAAAATATGTCTGGTTTGTGCTCATCCTTTCTATCTTTTGTTTAGCCTTGTTTTTAGCAAGAGGAAGGACTAAAATCGAGATGCGTAATCGAATTTACAGCCAATGGAGCCAGCAGTTCCTTGTTACAAAAGGCAATCAGTCTTATGTTCGTACGACGAGTGATTCGGAGGGAACAACAGTTCTATCTGAAGCCCAAAGTTATGGCATGCTCATAACGGTTTTAGCAGCCCAAAAAGGGCAAGCGACACAAGCAGATTTTGAGAATCTTTATCGCTATTACCAAAATCATCGTATCGAGGGAACGCAGTTGATGTCTTGGAAGCAAGTGATCACAAATAGTAGTGAAACGGTTGAGAAGCAAAACGCAACTGATGGAGATCTCTACATCGCTTATTCTTTGATTGAAGCTGCCAAGCAGTGGCCGGATAAGGCGCAGGAATACCAAGAGCAAGCTAAAAAAATCTTAGAAGATATTCTTCGATACAATTACAATGAAGAGACAGGTGTTCTGACAGTAGGGAACTGGGCCAACAAGGATTCCGATTATTATTACTTGATGCGGACGTCTGATACTCTTCCTCGCTATTTCCAATCTTTCTATGACCTGACTGGAAACAAACAGTGGTTAGACGTTAAGGATAAGATGCTTGGGCAACTGGAGCAAATCAGTTCTCATTCTGATACGGGTCTCTTGCCAGACTTTATCTGGGCTGAGAAGTCAGGGGCGCACCTTGTTGATGCCAACACTATCGAATCTCAATACGATGGGGCTTATTCTTATAACGCTTGTCGTTTGCCATATCACTTGTCTCAGAGTCAGGATGAAAGAAGCCAAAAACTCGTTCAAAAGATGATGGATTTCTTTATGAAAGAGCAACGTATTTATGCTGGTTATGACTTGAATGGAACTGCCCTCAATCAATACCAGGCAGGTAGTTTCTTGGCACCGATTACCTATGCGTCTGACAAGGGAGAAGGCTATCTGAAACTTCTTCAGCAAAATAAATACATTTTCACACAAGATTTACCTTTGGACAACTACTATGATGCAACGATGATTACCATGATTGCTCTAGAGATGTTCTAGGATGAAAAGAGAGGGCTAGTTTTACGAGCTCTCTTTTTGATAGGATTTTCATCTTTTTTCAAAAAAGGAATTTCATCAGCTTTATGGTATAATGGAAAGAGTGATGGAAAAGAGGTAGAGAGATGGATGCGAAATTAAAATACAAGGCAAAGAAGATTAAAATCGTCTTTTTTGATATTGATGATACCTTGCGTACGTCAAAGACAGGTTTTATTCCAGCTACAATTCCTACTGTTTTTAAACAGTTGCGTGAAAAAGGAATTTTAACAGGAATCGCCTCTGGACGTGGTATTTTCGGTGTTGTTCCAGAGATTCGTGAGCTCAAGCCGGACTTTTTTGTAACCCTAAATGGGGCCTATATAGAAGATAAAAAAGGCCAGGTCATTTATCAGCATCAGATTGAGAAGTTAGATGTTGAGGAGTATGTCTCTTGGACGAAGGAAGAGGGAATTGAGTACGGCCTGGTTGGTAGTCATGACGCCAAACTCTCCACGCGAACAGAACTGATCAGTGAGGCTATTGATCCCATTTATCCAAACTTGGATGTGGATCCAGATTTTCATGAAAAAGCGGACATTTACCAGATGTGGACCTTTGAGGAAAAAGGGGATGACTTGCACCTACCAGAGTCTTTATCAGATAAACTTCGCATGGTGCGTTGGCATGAACATTCATCTGATATCGTGCCGATTTCAGGTTCAAAAGCCACAGGTGTAGCCAAGGTGGTGGAGCATTTAGGCTTGAAACCAGAGAATGTCATGGTCTTTGGAGACGGTCTCAATGACTTGGAACTCTTTGATTATGCTGGAATCAGTATTGCTATGGGAGTTTCCCATGAAAAAATCAAAGAAAAAGCAGATTATATTACAAAAACAGTAGAAGAAGATGGCATTTTTGATGCCTTAGAAGGATTTGGTATGGTAGAAAAAGAATTGCATTTCCCACAAGTAGACATTGAAACAGTAGAAGGTCCGTTGGCGACTATTAAGACAAATCACGGAGACTTGCGTATCAAGCTCTTCCCTGAACAGGCTCCCAAAACAGTAGCCAACTTTGTTGCTCTTTCAAAAGATGGCTACTATGATGGTGTTATTTTCCATCGTATTATCAAGGACTTTATGATTCAAGGTGGAGACCCCACTGGTACTGGTATGGGTGGTGAGTCCATTTATGGACAAACTTTTGAAGATGAATTTTCAGAAGAACTCTATAATGTTCGTGGCGCTCTTTCTATGGCCAATGCGGGTCCAAATACCAATGGAAGTCAGTTCTTTATCGTGCAAAACCAACACTTACCGTACTCTAAGAAAGAGATTGCGCGTGGTGGTTGGCCTGAACCAATCGCTGAGATCTATGCAGAACAAGGTGGAACTCCTCACCTTGATCGTCGCCATACTGTTTTTGGGCAATTGGTAGATGCAGAATCATTTGCGGTCTTGGATGCCATTGCGGCTGTTGAGACTGGTGCAATGGACAAGCCAGTTGAAGATGTGGTAATTGAAACGATTGAAATTGAGGACTAGAATGAAAATTGGTGATAAGCTAACTGGGCGTATTACAGGAATTCAGCCCTATGGTGCCTTTGTTGAGTTAGAGACAGGGGTGACAGGGCTGATTCACATCTCGGAGATTCGGACGGGATTTATTGAAAATATCTATGACATTTTAAAAATTGGCGATGAAGTCCAAGTTCAGGTGGTGGATTTTGACGAATACACTGGGAAGGCCAGTCTTTCTATCCGTACTTTGGAAGAGGAAAAACATCAATTGCCAAGACGGAGACGTTTTTCTAATGATCGGATCAAGCACGGTTTTGCACCACTTGGACGAATGATGCCTGTTTGGACGCGTGAGGCACTGGAGCATTTAAAGAAGAAGCCATAAATACGATTATCTAAATCATTTGTAATATTATCATAATTTGTTATAATGAAAGTATGAAAGAAGAACAATTATTAAAACCAGGAGAGCGAATCAATCAGCTCTTTTCGACAGATATCAAGATCATTCAAAATAGAGAGGTGTTTAGCTATTCGGTGGATAGTGTTCTTTTATCACGCTTTCCTCGCTTCCCTAAACGGGGTTTAATTGTGGACTTTTGTGCTGGAAATGGTGCAGTGGGACTTTTTGCTAGTTCACGTACTCAGGCGCGGATAATATCTGTAGAGATTCAGGAGCGCTTGGCGGATATGGCAGAGCGTTCGGTTCAGTTGAATGGCTTGGAAGAGCAGATGCAGGTCATCTGTGATGATTTGAAAAATATGCCTGCCCACATTCAGGGAAGTAAGGTGGATATGATTTTGTGCAATCCGCCTTATTTTAAGGTGGATCCGCATTCCAATCTGAACGAGAGTGAACATTACCTTCTGGCCAGACACGAAATTACGACTAACCTAAAAGAAATTTGCCGTAGTGCTCAGAGTATTCTCAAGTCTAATGGCCGTTTGGCCATGGTTCATCGTCCAGATCGGCTCTTGGATATCTTAGACATGCTTCAACGCCATAATTTGGCACCCAAGCGCCTGCAATTTGTCTATCCTAAACGTGAGAAGGAGGCTAATATGCTCTTAATCGAAGCTATCAAGGATGGATCGACAAGTGGCTTTAAGGTCTTGCCACCACTCATTGTTCACAATGATGATGGTTCCTATACACCAGAAATTCAAGAGATTTACTATGGATCATAAAGCCTATATGTATGTGGTGGAGTGCCGCGACGGTTCTTACTATACGGGCTATACAACGGATGTGAAGAGGCGCCTTGCCGTTCATAATAGTGGTAAGGGAGCCAAGTATACCCGAGCTCGTTTGCCAGTCAAACTCATCTATGCTCAGGGTTTTGCCACTAAGGAAGAAGCCATGTCTGCCGAAGCTCTCCTCAAACGAAAGAAACGCCCGCAGAAAGAACGATTTTTATCTGAAAATCAAGAGAAAAATCTAGTCAACCATATTGATGTCTAACGAGGAGTCCTTTGGCTCCTCTTACTTTTGTCAAAAGAGGAAAAAAGTGCTACAATAAGATGAATAAATTTAAAGAGGTATTATCATGTCTAAGATTCTAGTATTTGGTCACCAAAATCCAGACTCAGATGCCATCGGGTCATCTGTAGCCTTTGCTTATCTTGCAAAAGAGGCTTATGGATTGGACACAGAAGCAGTAGCACTTGGAACTCCTAATGAAGAAACAGCTTTCGTTTTGAACTATTTTGGTGTAGAAGCACCACGAGTCATCACATCTGCTAAAGCAGAAGGTGCAGAACAAGTCATCTTGACTGACCACAATGAATTCCAACAATCAGTGTCAGATATCGCTGAAGTAGAAGTTTACGGAGTTGTGGATCACCACCGTGTGGCTAACTTTGAAACTGCAAGCCCACTTTACATGCGCTTGGAACCAGTTGGATCTGCGTCTTCAATCGTTTACCGCATGTTCAAAGAACACGGTGTAGCAGTTCCTAAAGAAATCGCAGGTTTGATGCTTTCAGGTTTGATTTCAGATACCCTTCTTTTGAAATCACCAACAACTCACCCATCTGATAAAGTCATTGCTCCAGAATTGGCAGAATTAGCAGGCGTCAACTTGGAAGAGTACGGTCTTGCTATGCTCAAGGCTGGTACTAACTTGGCAAGCAAATCTGCTGAAGAATTGATTGACATCGATGCTAAGACCTTTGAACTCAATGGAAATAAGGTTCGTATTGCCCAAGTCAATACAGTTGATATTGCTGAAGTCTTGGAACGCCAAGCAGAAATCGAAGCAGCAATGCAAGCAGCTAATGCAGCAAACGGCTACTCAGATTTTGTCTTGATGATTACAGACATCGTCAACTCAAACTCAGAAATCCTTGCTCTTGGATCAAACATGGACAAGGTCGAAGCAGCTTTCAACTTCAAACTTGAAAACAACCACGCTTTCCTTCCAGGTGCTGTTTCACGTAAGAAACAAGTGGTGCCTCAGTTGACTGAAAGCTTTAATGGGTAATTCTTAAGGAATATTTGGAACTGTTAATTTGACTATTCATAGAAGGTGATAGCATGATGCGATTGATTGAAGGACTGCGCTTTTTGGTTGAGATTGTCGCAATACTTGGTCTTTTCTCCGTGTCTGTGATACAAATTTCTTGGCAGGAAAAATTCCTATTTTTTCTTCTAGCAGTTCTATTAATCTTATTTTGGGCACGATATATGGCGCCAAAATCTCCACATGCTTTTAAAAAATGGCGTCGCCTCGTTGCTGATACATCGATTTTTATTTTGGTTAGTGGTAGTTTTTGGTATTTGTATGGATTACAAATAGGGATCCTCTACTTAGCCCTGTCTTTTGGAAGTTTGGTGCTACTTTATTATTTTCAGCTAGAGTGATTCTTAGAATATAGTTAATGAATTATTTTAATGGTAATCATTTGACTAGAGATTGACACGAGAAAACGATGTTTTCCTTATAGCTAAAGGGGTTTCGGCTCCTTTTTTTCTAGGAGAGAAAGATGTTAGAAAATGGTGATTTGATTTTTGTGAAGGACCTTTCAGATATGGGGCAAGCCATCCAGGCTTCTACGGGGTACTATAGTCATGTAGCCATCTTTTTGGATGGTTTCATCTACCATGCTAGTGGGCAAGCAGGTGTTATTTGTCAAGAACCTGCTGATTTTTTTGAACCGACTCATCTCTACGATCTTTATGTCTATCCAGAGCTGGAAGTTGACTTGGTAAAGAAGATGGCTTGCCAGCATCTAGGTGCTCCTTATAATAGCTCGTTATATCCAGATGGGTCTGGCTTTTACTGCTCCCAGTATATCGCGGAAATTCTTCCTATTTTTGAGACTATTCCGATGCAATTTGGAGACGGGGAGCAGGAGATTAGTGATTTTTGGAGAGAATACTACAGGAAACTCGAACTTCCTGTGCCTCTCAATCAACCAGGAACCAATCCCAGTCAGTTGGCAGCATCTCCTCTTTTAGAATGTAAAGAAAGGAATCTTCATGATTCAGATTTTTAATCCCTCCCGATTGACTCGACAGCCATTTTTTATAGATTTGGTGGACTATCTGGACCAGCATGACGATGTGATTCTACGAGAAATTAAGGCTCAGTTTCCAGATGTGGCAGTTGATAAACTCATGGAAGAGTATATAAAGGCAGGTTTGATCCTAAGGGAAAACAAACGCTATTCCCTCAATCTCCCTTTTTTAGAATCTACGGATGGTTTATGCCTTGACCAAGAAATTTTTATCAGAGAGGACAGTCCAGTCTATCAAGCCTTACTGGAGAAGACTTTTGAGACAGAATTGCGCAATCAAACCAATGCAGCCATTTTAGTTGAAAAGACCGACTTTGTGCGGACAAAAATGATCCTATCCAACTATTTCTACAAGGTCAAGCACCAATATCCTTTGACGGAAAAACAGCAGGAACTCTATGCCATTTTGGGAGATGTCAATCCTGAGTATGCTCTCAAGTATATGACGACGTTTTTACTCAAGTTCCTCAAAAAGGACCAGCTCATGCAGAAACGGCGTGATATTTTCGTTGAGAGTTTAGTCGTCTTAGGCTATATTGTTCAAAACGAAGAAGGGAAGTATGAGTTGGCTGTTGATTTCGACAAGGAACGCTTGACTTTCTATTTGCCTTAATTGCTTGCTTTTGAGCAGATTATTTGACTTTGCTAAAGAATAAGCATAAACTGAATGTAAGCGATAACGTTTATCGTATTAAAAGCAAAGGAGACAGAACTATGTCACTTGAAAATAAATTGGATCAAGCAACTGGTGCTATCAAAGAAGGATTTGGTAAAGTTACTGGTGATAGCAAGACAGAAGCAGAAGGTACTGTTGAAAAAACAGTTGCCAAAGCAAAAGAAGTTGTTGAAGATGCTAAAGGTGCTGTAGAAGGTGCCGTTGAAGGTCTTAAAAATTCATTTAAGAAAGAAGACTAAAAAAATCAAGGGAATGTTTCCCTTGATTTTTTTATAGATAACATTCTGCGATAGCTGCGTCTCCAGGATAGTCTTCTTTCTTTCCTTGGACGATTTGGTAACAATCAGCTCCCTTACCAGCAATAATCACGGCATCTAGTTCTTGATTTGTGATGGCCATCGCTGCCTTGATGGCTTCTTCACGATCGGCAATCTTTTCAACAGGATGACTGATATAGCTACTGATTTCTTCAGCAATGGCCATTGGATCTTCATAGTTGGGGTCATCCGCGGTGAGAAAGACTTGAATCTCGGGATGCTGATTGAGGAGGAGGCCAAAGTCTTTGCGGCGACTTTCACCCTTGTTTCCAGTCGAACCGAGAACCAGAGCAATCTTTCCAGTTTGATGAGTTTCAACAACAGAAATCAGTTTTTTCAGACTATCACCATTGTGGGCATAGTCGATGAAGACCTTGGCTCCATTTTTCTGAGTGAGAACTTCCATACGTCCAGGAACGCGGGTTGCAGCGATCCCTTTTTTGATGTCCTCTAGACTGGCACCTAGACGAAGACAGGCAAGTCCTGCAGCAACTGCATTTTCTTGGTTAAAGTGGCCGATGAGTTGGATATCATAATCACCAGCGAGTTTACCTGTAGCTGAAAAGCTAAAGGCTTTGGAGTTCTCGATTTGGTTACTTGACTGGCTACCATAGAAGTCATGTTCTTGATCTTCTACTTGTTCTTTCAATACAGAAAAGTGGTCCATGTCGCTATTAATGACAACTGCTCGACTATTTTTCATCAAGAGACGTTTGTGATAGAAGTAGTCTTCAAAGCTAGGATGCTCAATCGGACCGATATGGTCAGGAGTGATGTTAAGAAAGACACCTACATCAAAGGTCAGACCATAGACTCGATGAACAAGATAGGCTTGGCTAGAGACTTCCATTACAAGATGGGTTCTTCCATTCTTAACAGCCTGAGCCATCATGTCGAAAAGATCGATATTTTCTGGTGTTGAGAAGGAAGATTTAAAGAAGGTCTCGCCATCCAGAGTTGTGTTCATAGTTGACAAGAGAGCTGTTGGGTAGCGTTGAGATAGGATGTGGTAAGCAAAGTAAGCTGCTGTTGTCTTTCCTTTTGTCCCTGTGAAAGCGAGAATTTTGAGTTTTTCTTGTGGATTTCCATAAAATTCCATAGCAATCAAACTCATGGCTTTTTTGATATCGTTCACAATGATGACGGGGATACCGACTTCGTAGTCCTTTTCTGCGACATACCAAGCTAATCCTTGCGTTATAGCGGATAGGAGGTATTCTTTTTTAAAGGCAGAACCTTTTGCAAAAAAAAGAGTCCCTTCTTTTACTTTTCGGCTGTCATAACTGATGCTATCAAAAACAACTTCACTGTAGTTGTAGTGGTAATGTCCTTGGTCAATAATCTCGCGAAAAAGGCCATCCTTCTTTAAAATATCTAATACGGTTTCAATCTTAATCATACTTTCTATTATAAACTTCAAGCCCGAATTTTACAAGTAACAAGGAAAAGTTTATAATGGAAGATAAGGAACTTTTCCTAGTTATCAAAATTGAATGAGGAAGCTATGTCTAACGAAAACAATCACCAGCAAGCCCAGATGTTGCGAGGAACTGCTTGGCTAACAGCTAGTAACTTTATTAGTCGCCTCCTTGGTGCTATCTACATTATTCCCTGGTATATCTGGATGGGGACCTATGCTGCCAAGGCAAATGGGCTCTTTACCATGGGCTACAATATTTACGCCTGGTTCTTGCTGATTTCGACAGCGGGTATCCCAGTTGCGGTCGCCAAACAAGTGGCTAAGTACAATACCATGCGAGAAGAAGAGCACAGCTTTGCCTTGATTCGGAGTTTCCTAAGCTTTATGACGGGCTTGGGCTTAGTCTTTGCCTTGGTCTTGTATCTCTTTTCTCCCTGGTTAGCAGATTTGTCAGGTGTGGGGAAAGACCTGATTCCCATCATGCAGAGCTTGGCTTGGGCGGTCTTGATTTTCCCATCTATGAGTGTCATCCGAGGATTCTTCCAAGGGATGAATAACCTGAAACCCTATGCTATGAGTCAAATCGCCGAGCAGGTGATCCGTGTTATCTGGATGTTGATGGCAACCTTCTTCATTATGAAGATGGGTTCTGGTGACTACCTAGCAGCAGTTACCCAATCGACCTTTGCAGCCTTTGTGGGGATGGTGGCAAGTTTTGCAGTTTTGATCTACTTCCTTGCCCAAGAAGGTTTGCTTAAAAGAGTTTTTGAAACACGGGATAAAATCAATAGTAAGCGACTCTTGGTTGATACAATCAAGGAAGCCATTCCCTTTATCCTGACAGGGTCAGCCATTCAACTCTTCCAGATTTTAGACCAGATGACCTTTATCAATAGTATGAAGTGGTTTACCAACTACAGCAATGAAGACTTGGTTGTCATGTTTTCTTATTTCTCTGCCAATCCGAATAAAATTACTATGATTTTAATCTCTGTAGGGGTTTCGATTGGGAGTGTCGGCTTGCCGCTTTTGACGGAAAACTATGTAAAAGGTGACTTGCCAGCTGCGGCTCGCCTAGTCCAAGATAGCCTCACCATGCTCTTCTTATTTCTACTACCGGCAACGGTTGGAGTGGTCATGGTAGGGGAGCCTCTTTATACAGTCTTTTACGGTAAGCCAGATAGTCTGGCCATGGGCTTGTTTGTCTTTGCAGTTTTGCAGTCTACTATCCTAGGCTTGTATATGGTCTTGTCTCCTATGCTTCAGGCCATGTTCCGAAACCGCAAGGCAGTTCTATACTTTATCTATGGTTCCATTGCTAAGATTGTCTTGCAATTGCCAACCATTGCTATTTTCCATAGCTATGGTCCCTTGATTTCAACGACTATCGGTTTGATTATTCCGAATGTCTTGATGTACCGTGACATCTGCCAGGTAACGGGTGCTCGTCGAAAGATAATCTTGAAGCGAACCATTTTGATTACCATCTTGACACTTGTCATGTTTATCCTAGTTGGCTTCTTGCAGTGGCTACTCGGTTTTGTCTTCCAACCAAGTGGACGTTTCTGGAGTTTCCTTTATGTGGCTCTCATCGGAGGGCTTGGAGGAGGTCTTTATGGTTTGATGAGCCTACGGACACGACTCTTAGACAAGATAATCGGCAAAGCTCAAGCAGACCGTCTTCGTACACGATTGAAAATATCGTAAAAAGATTTATAAATAAAAGTAATAAATTTAACCTTTCTTTAACAGAAAGGTTTTTATACTACATTTTTCTTAAAAAAAGAGAACTTTTTCTAAAATCGAGAGCAAAAAATATGCTTTTTTAAGTTTTTCTTCAGAAATCACTTGACTAAATAAAACAAAAGCTGTATAATAAGACAAAACTTTTAAACAGGAGGTTCTGGAAATGAAAAAGTCTAAGGCCAAGTATCTGACACTTGCAAGTGTCGTGTTAAGCGCAGGTATCTTACTGAGCGCATGTGGAAATTCAAGTAGCGCTACTAAAACATATAACTATGTTTATTCGAACGATCCATCTAGTTTGAACTATCTTGCAGAAAACCGTGCAACAACCAATGACATCGTGACCAATTTGGTGGATGGGTTGATGGAAAATGACCAATACGGTAACTATGTTCCATCATTGGCAGAGGATTGGACTGTTTCTCAGGACGGTTTGACCTATACTTACAAATTGCGTAAGGATGCAAAATGGTATACTTATGAGGGTGAAGAATACGCCCCTGTAACGGCCCAAGACTTTGTGACAGGTTTGAAATATGCTGCTGATAAAAAATCCGAAGCCTTGTACCTGGTTCAAGACTCTGTAGCAGGTTTGGATGACTATATCAACGGGAAAACAACTGACTTTTCAACAGTCGGTGTTAAGGCTATTGATGACCAAACAGTTCAGTATACTTTGACACGTCCAGAACCTTATTGGAATTCTAAAACAACTTCAACCATTCTCTTCCCTGTCAATGCAGACTTCCTAAAATCAAAAGGGGATGACTTTGGTAAGGTAGACCCTTCTAGTATTTTGTACAATGGACCTTTCTTGATGAAATCGTTTGTTTCAAAATCTGTTATCGAATTCAAGAAAAATCCCAACTACTGGGATGAAAAAAATGTCTTTGTGGATGATGTGAAATTGGCCTATTATGATGGTAGTGACCAAGATGCACTAGCACGTAACTTTGCAGAAGGAGTCTATAGTTATGCTCGTCTCTATCCTAATAGTTCAAGCTTTGAAGGGATTAAAGAGAGCAATAAGGATAACATTATCTATAGTATGCAAAACGCAACTTCTTATTACTTGAACTTCAACTTGGACAGAAAATCTTATAACTTCACTTCTAAGTCCTCAGATATCGAAAAGAAATCAACCCAAGAAGCAGTTCTGAATAAAAACTTCCGTCAAGCCTTCAACTATGCTTATAACCGTACAGCCTATGGAGCACAATCTCAAGGGGAAGAAGGAGCAACGAAGATTATTCGTAACTTGGTTGTACCTCCTACATTTGTAAGCATCAACGGAAAAGACTTTGGCGATGTTGTTTCAGAAAAGATGGTCAACTATGGCCAAGAATGGCAAGGAATCAACTTTGCAGATGCGCAAGATCCATACTACAATCCTGACAAGGCTAAAGCTAAATTTGCAGAAGCTAAGAAAGAATTGGAAGCTAAGGGTGTGCAATTCCCAATCCACTTGGATGTATCTGTAGACCAATCAGCTAAAAAAGGTGTACTTGAAGCAAGCTCTTTGAAACAATCCATCGAATCTGTTCTAGGAGCTGAGAATGTGGTTATCGATATCCAACAGCTATCAACAGATGACTTTGACAACTCTAGCTACCTAGCTCAAACTGCAGCTCAAAAAGACTTTGATATCTATAATGGCGGTTGGAGTGCGGACTACTTGGATCCATCAAGTTATCTTGATATCTTAAATGTCAATAACGGTGGTATGTTGCAAAACATTGGTCTAGAACCAGGTGAGGTCAATGACAAGGCTAAGGCAGTTGGTCTGGATACTTACACTCAAATGTTAGAAGAAGCGAACAAGGAGCAAGAACCAGCAAAACGTTATGAAAAATATGCTGAAATTCAAGCTTGGCTCGTTGATAGCGCCCTTGCAATTCCAAACGTTTCCCAGGGTGGAACACCGACCTTGAGAAAGACAGTTCCATTCTCATCACCATTCTCACAAGCTGGAAATAAAGGTGTCGAATCATACAAGTATCTCAAGTTACAAGATAAGACTGTAACGGCTGATGAGTATGAAAAAGCTAAAGAAAAATGGCTAAAAGAAAAAGAAGAATCAAATAAAAAAGCCCAAGAAGAACTGGCAAAACACGTTAAATAACCAGTCTATTCAACAGGAAAAACGATAGTTTCTCAAGGAACTATCGTTTTTATATAGTTTGAAACTATAACTAGCTCTTGAAAACAAGAAAATGAGTTAGTGAAAATAAGTGGTACAATAGTTACTATAGATTTGGAGGTATTGTATGAGCAAAGAACTACACATCAACACAATTTTGGCCCAGGCGGGAATCAAGTCAGATGAGGCTACAGGTGCCTTGGTGACGCCGCTTCATTTTTCAACCACTTATCAGCATCCAGAGTTTGGCCAGTCTACTGGATTTGACTATACTCGGACTAAAAACCCAACTCGCAGTAAGGCTGAGGAGGTCTTGGCGGCTATTGAGTCAGCAGACTATGCCCTAGCGACGAGCTCAGGAATGGCTGCGATTGTACTGGCCTTTAGTGTCTTTCCTGTAGGAAGTAAAGTCCTGGCAGTGCGAGACCTTTATGGTGGTTCTTTCCGTTGGTTCAACCAAGTGGAACAGGAAGGTCGTTTCCATTTTACCTATGCCAATACAGAAGAAGAGTTGATTGCTGAGTTAGAGAAAGATGTGGATGTTCTCTATATTGAAACACCGACCAATCCCTTGATGTTGGAATTTGATATTGCCAAACTAGCCAAACTAGCTCATGCCAAGGGTGCCAAGGTAGTGGTGGACAATACCTTCTACAGTCCGATTTACCAACGTCCGATTGAAGATGGTGCGGATATCGTTCTTCATTCAGCCACCAAGTATCTAGCAGGGCACAATGATGTCTTGGCTGGGGTAGTTGTGACTAATAGTTTAGAACTATATGAGCAACTGTTCTACAATTTGAATACGACTGGTGCGGTCTTGTCACCATTTGATAGTTATCAGTTGATTCGTGGTCTTAAAACTCTACCTCTTCGTATGGAACATTCTACAGCCAATGCCCAAGAAGTGGTTGCTTTTTTGAAGGATTCACCTGCTGTCAAGGAAGTGCTCTATACAGGACGTGGAGGCATGATTTCCTTTAAAGTAGTGAATGAAAAGCGTATTCCTCATATTTTAAATAGCTTGAAGGTCTTCTCTTTTGCGGAAAGTTTGGGTGGGGTAGAGAGTCTGATCACCTATCCGACAACTCAAACCCATGCGGATATTCCAGCAGAAGTGCGCCATTCCTATGGCTTAACAGATGACCTCCTGCGTTTATCCATTGGGATTGAAGATGCTAGAGATTTGATTGCGGACTTGCGCCAAGCTTTGGAAGGATAAGATAGATATGGGAAAATATGATTTTACAAGCCTGCCCAATCGTTTTGGGCACCATACCTATAAATGGAAAGAAGCGGAAGCTGATCGAGAAGTTCTACCAGCCTGGATAGCAGATATGGACTTTGTGGTTTTGCCTGAGGTTCGACAAGCTGTACAAGCCTACGCAGATCAGTTGGTCTATGGCTATACTTATGCTAGTGATGATTTGATTCAGTCGGTTCAGGACTGGGAAGCCAGTCAACACGGCTATCGCTTTGACAAGGATGCCCTCGTCTTTATAGAGGGAGTGGTACCAGCTATTTCAACAGCTATTCAAGCCTTTACAAAAGAAGGAGAGGCTGTTCTGATTAACACACCGGTCTATCCACCTTTTGCACGCAGTGTCAAACTCAACAATCGCAGATTGATTACCAATTCTTTGGTGGAAAAGGACGGGCTGTTTGAGATTGACTTTGACCAGTTGGAGAAGGAATTGGTGGGAGAGGATGTCAAACTCTATATCCTTTGCAATCCTCACAATCCTGGTGGACGTGTTTGGGAAAAGGAAGTGTTAGAAAAGATTGGGTATCTCTGCCAAAAACATGGTGTTTTGTTGATTTCAGATGAGATTCACCAAGATTTGGCCCTCTTTGGTCATAAACACCAGTCTTTTAACACCATTGATCCCGCCTTTAAAGACTTTGCCCTTATCTTGAGTAGTGCCACTAAAACATTTAATATTGCTGGGACCAAGAATTCCTATACAGTTATTGAAAATCCAAAGCTTCGTGTGGCTTTCCAAAAACGCCAGTTGGCCAATAACCAACATGAAATCTCAGGCTTGGGGTATTTGGCGACAGAAGCTGCCTACCGTTATGGTAAGGACTGGTTAGGAGACTTAAAAGAAGTCATCGAGGACCACATT
Organism: Streptococcus sp. HMSC076C08; assembly: GCF_001810825.1. Taxonomy (GTDB): domain Bacteria; phylum Bacillota; class Bacilli; order Lactobacillales; family Streptococcaceae; genus Streptococcus. The sequence goes on from NZ_KV802734.1 coordinate 210,789, forward strand.
AACTATGTAGTGGATTTTTTGGGCAACGAAACCAAGATTAAGGTCATGAAACCGCAAGGTACCTACTTGATCTGGCTTGATTTTTCAGCCTATGACCTAACGGATGACCGCTTGCAAGAGCTTTTGAAGAATGAAGCCAAGGTTATCTTGAATCGAGGTTTGGACTTTGGAGAGGAGGGAACTCTTCATGCCCGCCTCAATGTGGCTATGCCGAAGTCCGTACTGGAAGAGGTTTGCCAACGCATCGTGACCACTTTTGCTACACTTTAAAAATCGAGCCTTCTAGGAGGAAAGTCTTCCTAGAAGGCTATTTTCGTAGGGGAAAATGTGGTATAATAAAAAGATAAGATAAAGGGGTAACTATGGCTAAATTGATTCCGGGAAAGTTGCGCATGGAGGGGGTTACACTCTATGAAACAGGCAACATTGAGATTATCAAGGAAAAAGGGAATCGCCTCTATACTCGTGTGGCGGGAGAAGACTTGCGCTACAGTTTAGAGGATGATCTGGTTTTTTGTGCTTGCGATTTTTTCCAAAAAAGAGGTTACTGTGTTCACCTCGCAGCGCTCGAGCATTATCTGAAGAACGACGAAGAAGGCCAGGTGATTTTACAAGCCTTAGAAAAAGGACATGAAGAGCAAGAAGAGGTCGAAACCAAGGTTGGTTTTGGTGGTAGTTTTTTGGAGCGTATCCAACCTCAGAAGAGAGAGAAAATCTACACTTTGTCGGCTCAAGGCCAGGTAGAAGCTGGAACCAATCGCCTCCTTTGGACTCTCCGAATCGGTTTAGTTGATAGTCAAAAATATTATGTCATTCGTGACATCCCTCTCTTTTTGAAGGTCTTGGTCCATCGAAAGCCATATATGATTGGGAAATACTATGAAAATGACTTGTCTTGGGATGCTTTTGATACAGCTAGTCAAGATGTTCTTACTTTTTTATGTGGCTTGATTGAGGAGGGACTGAGTCAAGACCTCTTTTTCCCCAATCAAGGTCGTCACCTCTTTTTCCCTCTGACCTTTTTTGAGCAGGGAATGGGGTTATTGATGAACTTGGAAGATTTTCATTTCGAACACCAGATTACTAGTTATGAAAATCTTCTCTTTCATGATTTAGATCCAGAAGCAAACCTTTTCTCTTTTTCCGTGCAGGAGTATCCCGATTATTTTGAGATGGAGATTTCTGAAAGTGAGCGAGTCAACGTATTCTATGGGGGAGCGGTTCTCTTTCGTAAGGGTAATCTTTATCTCTTAAATCCTAAACAAATCAGCCTCCTAAAGGAAATCAAGGAGCTTCCTCAGGAGGAAAGAGGGAGAAAATGCCTCCAGTTTGACAACAGTGATCGTGACCGCCTAGCCGCCTGTCTGCCTTTGTTTGGACAGCTGGGCACAGTTTCTGCTCCTGAGCGCTTACAAATCAGACCCTTTTCACCAATCTTTTACTTTGATAGGGAGGATGACGGCCGCATCCGTTTGGATATCCAGTTTGACTATGGAGATGTTAAGGTAACTAGTCGTCAACAGCTGGAACAATTACCATTTTCAAGCGATGCCGTCTTGGAAAATCAGCTATTTCAAGTCTGTTTAGGAGCTGGTTTTGAGGCTGATTTTCAGTCTTGGAGACAGGCTTTGAAGTCAGAGTCAGTTTATTCTTTCTTTCACCATACGATTCCAGCTTTTGAGAAATTGGGTCAGGTTTTCTTGTCTGATGAGATGAATCAGCTCTACAGCGTCCAAGCTCCTCAGGTTCAGATTGAGTCCAAGGGAGGACTGTTGGAGATTCAGTTTGATTTCCAAGGGATTGCCCAAGAAGAGATTGATCAAGCTCTTAAAGCCCTGACCAGCAATCAGGATTTCTATATCAGTTCTTCTGACCAAGTATACTTTTTTGATGAGGAAACCAAGCAGATTCGTCAAAATTTGCAGGAACTGGGGGTTGAGCTAAAAGATGGTTCTTTTCAAGCGCGAAAATCTCTGGCTTATAGCCTTTCTCAGCTTTTTGAAGGTCGAGATAGGATCTCCTTCTCAGAGGAATTTCAGCATTTAGCTCATGATTTGACCCATCCAGAGGATTTTCCTTTGGGAGATATACGGGTGCAGGCGAGTTTGAGAGAATATCAGGAAAAGGGAGTCCGTTGGCTCCAGATGCTTCATCACTATGGCTTTGGTGGCATTCTGGCAGATGATATGGGACTGGGAAAAACATTGCAAACCATCGCTTTTTTGACCAGTCAGGTGACAGAAGATAGTCGGGTCTTGATTTTGGCTCCGTCAGGTTTGATCTACAATTGGGCAGATGAATTCAGGAAATTTGCCCCACAGTTGGATTTGGCTGTCGTTCATGGTTTGAAAGCGAATCGAGAAGCAATTCTTTCTGAAAATCACCAAATCTATGTGACTAGCTATGCCACCTTTCGTCAAGACAGCGAGCTTTATCAAGAGATGGCTTTTGATTTTCTCTTCTTAGATGAGGCCCAGGTCATGAAAAATGCTCAGACCAAGATTGCTCAGAGTTTGCGCCAGTTTGTGGTGCCAGCAGTCTTTGCTTTGTCAGGTACGCCCATTGAAAACCATTTAGGAGAGTTGTGGTCTATCTTTCAAATTGTGCTTCCGGGGCTCTTGCCAAGTAAAAAGGAGTTTATGAAATTACCGGCTGAGCGAGTCGCGCAGTTTATCAAACCCTTCGTCATGAGGCGTAAGAAAGAAGAAGTTCTTACAGAACTGCCTGATCTGATCGAAGTCGTCTATAAAAATGAACTGGAAGACCAACAGAAGGCTATCTATCTAGCCCAGTTGCAACAGATGCGAGACCGCCTAGCGCAAGTGACCGATCAAGAATTCCAGAGAAGTCGGGTAGAAATCTTATCTGGACTCATGCGATTGCGCCAGATCTGCGATACGCCAGCTCTCTTCATGGACGATTACCAAGGAGCTAGTGGTAAATTGGATAGTCTTCGAGATTTATTGCTACAAGTGGCTGATGGTGGACATCGGGTCTTGATTTTCTCCCAGTTCAAAGGAATGTTGGAAAAAATCGAGAAAGAACTCCCAGACTTGGGCTTGACCTCCTTCAAAATCACAGGTTCAACTCCTGCTCAAGACAGACAGGAGATGACTAAGGCCTTTAACCAAGGGGAGAGAGATGCCTTTCTCATCTCCCTTAAGGCGGGTGGTGTTGGTCTCAATCTAACGGGAGCTGATACGGTTATTTTGGTTGACCTTTGGTGGAATCCCGCTGTCGAAGCCCAGGCTATCGGACGAGCCCACCGCATGGGGCAGGAGCAGATGGTCGAGGTCTATCGTTTGATTACCAAGGGGACCATTGAAGAGAAAATCCAAGAACTTCAAGAACAAAAGAAACATTTGGTTTCCCAAGTTTTAGATGGTACGGAGTCGCGTGCGAGTCTCAGTCTGGCAGAAATTCGTGAAATTTTGGGAATTTCTGAAGCCAGCACTTGAAAAATCAAGACAATACGCTATAATGAAGTGTTGAAAGGAAATACAAAATGAAACAAGATCGATTTCCATTGGTGTCAGATGATGAGATCATGCTGACCAAAATGCCAGTCATGGACTTGTACGATGAGTCAGACTTTATTAGCAATATCAAAGGTGATTACCGCGATAAGAACTATTTGGAATGGTCTCCTATCAATGAGGAAGAAACCGTAGTTTCTCCAGTGGTTAATAAGGAGTCAAAGCCAAGACCAGAACCTAAAAAAGTTGGAAAAACCTATGCTGAATTGGCTCGAGAAGAGGCGCGTGCGGACTTAAAGAAGAAACGTTCAGCCAAGTATTTGACTCAGGATGTTAGTCATACTAGACGACACAATGGTTCAACACTTGTTCGTCAAGGAAACCAACCAACAGCACCATTTCAAAAGGAAAATCCTGGTGAGTTTGCCAAATTTAGTAAAAACTTGAGCCAGTCTCACTATATCTTAGCTGAGGAGGTTGGCCAAGTGGCGAATCCAACTCCGAAAACCCAAACGGAAAAAACTAAAAAGAACAACTACGATTTTCTAAAGAAGAGTCAGATCTATAATAAAAAGAATAAGCAAACAGAACAGGAACGTCAGGTTGCCCAAGAGTTGAATCTGACAAGAATTACTGAGTAGGGGAGAGAAGCATGTCAAAAACATATCATTTTATTGGAATCAAGGGATCAGGGATGAGTGCCCTAGCTTTGATGTTGCACCAAATGGGACACAAGGTTCAAGGTTCAGACGTTGAAAAATACTACTTTACTCAACGTGGACTAGAGCAGGCAGGGATTGCGATTCTTCCTTTTGATGAAAAGAACCTACAAGGTGATGTGGAGATTATCGCGGGGAATGCCTTCCGTCCAGATAACAACGTTGAAATCGCCTATGCAGATCAAAATGGTATCAGCTACAAACGTTACCACGAATTCTTAGGTAGCTTTATGCGCGACTTTGTCAGCATGGGAGTGGCAGGAGCACATGGAAAAACTTCAACAACAGGTATGCTGTCTCACGTCTTGTCTCACATCACAGACACCAGCTTCTTGATTGGTGACGGGACAGGTCGCGGCTCAGCCAATGCCAAATATTTTGTCTTTGAATCAGACGAATATGAGCGTCATTTCATGCCTTACCACCCAGAATATTCTATCATCACCAACATTGACTTTGACCATCCAGACTACTTTACAAGTCTAGAGGACGTTTTCAATGCCTTTAACGACTATGCCAAACAAATTACCAAAGGTTTGTTTGTATACGGTGAGGATGCTGAGTTGCGTAAGATCACAGCCAATGCGCCAATCTATTACTATGGTTTTGAAGCTGAGGGCAATGACTTTGTAGCTAGTGATCTCCTTCGTTCAACAACTGGTTCGACCTTCACCGTTCATTTTCGTGGTCAAGAATTGGGTCAATTCCACATTCCAACCTTTGGTCGTCACAATATCATGAATGCGACTGCTGTTATTGGTCTTCTTTACACAGCTGGATTTGATTTGAACTTGGTCCGTGAACACTTGAAAACTTTTGCCGGTGTTAAGCGTCGTTTCACTGAAAAAATTGTCAATGATACAGTGATTATTGATGACTTTGCCCACCATCCAACAGAAATCATTGCGACCTTGGATGCAGCTCGTCAGAAATATCCAAGCAAGGAAATCGTGGCAATCTTCCAACCGCATACCTTTACAAGAACCATTGCCTTGTTGGACGAATTTGCTCATGCTCTAAATCAAGCAGATGCTGTTTACCTAGCACAAATCTATGGATCTGCGCGTGAAGTGGACCATGGTGATGTTAAGGTAGAAGACTTAGCCAATAAAATCAACAAGAAACACCAGGTTATCACTGTTGAAAATGTTTCTCCACTCCTAGACCATGATAATGCTGTTTACGTCTTTATGGGTGCAGGAGACATCCAAACCTATGAATATTCATTTGAACGTCTTTTGTCTAACTTGACAAGCAACGTCCAATAAGGAAAACAGATGGAAATTCCAATCACAATAAGGCAAGCTACCTTATCAGATTTAGAAGAAATGTTGGCGATTGAAGAAGCCAATCCTTCGTTAGAAGAGGCATTTAGCCGCCAATCCTTAGAAGAGAGTATCCGCAAGACTGCGGGTACCTTTCTTGTAGCTGGGGATGAAAATCAGCTTTTGGGCTATGTTTTAGGAGAAGCTCAGTATCTTCATCCCAAATGGATAGAAATAAAATCCATGACCATTCATCCTGACCATTGGGGACAGGGGCTGGGAACTCTTCTTCTTGCGGCCTTGAAACAGGTGACAGTCGAACTAGATTATCAAGGTATTCTTTTGCAGAGTCCTGATGAGCTGCTATCATATTTTGAAATGAATGGCTTTGTTGAAGAAGAAGTGATAGAGAGTCATTATGGCAGTGGTTCTGAGTGGTATCTGATTTGGGCTAATCCTTTTTATCAGGAGGAAATATGAAAATCAGACAAGCAAGATTTTCAGATTTAGATCGGATTATAGAGATAGAGTTAGAGAATTTCTCCCTTGAGGAAGCCATTCCTCGTTCCGTCTTTGAGGCCCATTTGCGGGAAATTCAGACCAGTTTTCTGGTAGCTGAAAAAGAGGGGCGTATTCTTGGTTATATCGAAGGTCCAGTCGTTCCGCACCGCCATCTACATGATCAGTCCTTTACAGAAAAAATAAAAGACTATAGTCATCAACCTGAAGGTTATATTTCTGTGACTTGCCTATCTATTGCCAAGGAAGCACAAGCTTTGGGAGTGGGGAAAAGACTATTAAAGGCTCTGAAAGAAGTCGCTTTAGAACATGAACGAGAGGGTATTAATCTGACATGTCATGACTACCTTATCGCCTATTATGAAAAACATGGCTTTGTTAATGAAGGAATATCTCAGTCAAGCTTTGCTGGGGAAACATGGTATGATATGGTCTGGCAGCCTGAAAATAAAGAAAACTAGCTAGGGAATGCCCTAGTTGGTTGCTTTTCTGCGACTTTTAAGATATAATATTATGGATTGTCAACAAGGAGGTAATGCTTTTGACTGAAAAATCAAGAGAAGAAGAAAAATTAAGCTTTAAAGAGCAGATTCTACGTGATTTAGAAAGAGTAAAAGAACAAGATAGAAGAGAGAAAGAAGTAGAGATTCCAAATCTGACGGCTTCATCATCTCCAGCTAGTTCAGCAACTCCTTCAGATCTTGAACCAGAAACATCAACAGAAGAGTTGATGGCTGATTCCCTGTCTGTTGTCGATAAAATCCTAAAGAATGCACCAAGTGTTCCTCCACTTTCAAGTGCTAGTACTGATGAAACGGATGGACAAGAAGAGAAAGAGATTAGACAGCCAATCATTGATAAGATTGAAGTTGTAGAATCTGAAGAACCTCTAGTAGAGCCGATTCATCTGGCTGAAGAACCTGTAGTGGAATCCGTTCAACCTAAGGTAGAACCAGTTGAGCTTAAACCCGAAGAAAAAGAATTTAACGACACTCCGACTAAGGTTGCCGTAACCTATAAAACAGAAGACAAGAAAGAGGAAATTACCCCAGGAATGCCTGAAAGAGTTGAGCCTGTTTCTACAGAATCTAGCAGTGGATTAGCTGATGCTCCACGTCGTAGTCGTCGTCAAGGTGCAACATCAACTAAGAAAAAATCAAAAGCCAAAGGTTGCCTAGTAACAGTTCTAGTTCTCCTAGTACTCGTTGCAGTTGGTGGTTATTTTGGTTATGGTTATGTGCAAGATTCCTTGAAACCTGTGGATGCGAGCTCTAAGGACTACGTAACGGTTCAAATCCCAGACGGTGCAAATGTTCAAGAAATTGGAAGCACCTTGGAAAAATCTGGTCTGGTTAAACATGGACTTATCTTTAGCCTTTATGCTAAATACTATAGCCATGCCAACTTGAAGTCAGGTTATTACAACTTGAAGAAGAGTATGAGTACGGATGAGTTGATTCAAGAATTGGAAAAAGGTGGGACTCCTGAAGCTCAGGCACCTGTGCTTGCAAACTTGACAATTCCAGAAGGCTATACATTAGAGCAAATCGCTCAAACAGTAGGACAACTTCAAGGTGAATTTAAAGAACCTCTTACTGCGGATGCTTTCTTGGCAAAAGCTCAAGATGAGACCTTTATCTTACAATTAGTAGCCAAGTATCCAAACCTACTTGGAAGTCTTCCAACAAAAGACAGTGGCGTTCGTTATCGTCTTGAAGGCTACCTTTTCCCAGCGACCTATACGATCAAAGATAGCACAACTGTTGAAAGTTTGATTGATGAGATGGTGGCTGCTATGGATAAGGCTATGTCACCATATTACGCTACGATCAAAGAAAAGAATCTAACAGTTAATGAATTGCTCAGCATTGCTTCTCTTGTCGAAAAAGAAGGTGCTAAGACCGAAGACCGCAAGAAAATCGCAGGTGTCTTCTATAACCGCTTGAATGTCGGTATGCCACTTCAAAGTAATATCGCTATCCTATATGCTCAAGGAAAACTTGGTCAAAAGATTAGTTTAGCAGATGACGCTGGAATTGATACAACGATTGATTCACCATACAATGTTTACACACACCTTGGCCTCATGCCTGGACCGGTTGATAGCCCAAGTTCGGATGCGATTGAAGCAAGTGTAAACCAGACAAAGAGTGAGTACTTGTACTTTGTAGCCAATGTTGAAGACGGTAAAGTATACTTTGCGACAACAAAAGAAGAACATGATCAAAACGTTGCAGAGCATATCAATAGCAAGTTACCTCAAGCAAGTAGTTCAAACTAAAATTATGTGGTTTTCCACATAATTTTGTTTTAAAAAAGTAAATAGAAAAGAAAGTTAAAAAAATGGCAGAAAAAACTTACCCAATGACCCTTGAAGAAAAGGAAAAACTAGAAAAAGAATTAGAGGAGTTGAAACTCGTCCGTCGTCCTGAAGTCGTAGAGCGTATCAAGATTGCTCGTTCCTATGGAGACCTTTCAGAAAATAGTGAGTATGAAGCAGCAAAAGATGAACAAGCTTTTGTTGAAGGTCAAATTTCAAGTCTAGAAACAAAAATTCGTTATGCTGAAATTGTTAATAGCGATGCAGTTGCCCAAGATGAGGTAGCAATCGGTAAAACAGTAACAATCCAAGAAGTCGGTGAAGACGAAGAAGAGGTCTACATCATTGTCGGTTCTGCAGGTGCAGATGCTTTTGCTGGTAAAGTATCAAATGAAAGTCCGATTGGCCGTGCTCTAATTGGCAAGAAGACTGGTGATACTGCAACGATTGAAACACCAGTTGGTAGCTATGATGTCAAAATCTTAAAGGTTGAGAAAACAGCCTAAATAGGATGGAAAAGGAGTAGTGAAGGTTTTGCCTTGCTCAACTCCTTTTTGGTTTTTTGGATAAAAAGGAGACTATATGAGTGAAAATAAGAAGAAAAATAAAATGGAGCGTGGTTTAACCAATCGCCATGTTCAGGTGATGGCCATTGCGGGAACAATCGGAACAGGACTTTTCCTAGGTGCTGGTCGCTCTATCAGCCTTACAGGACCTTCTATCATTCTGATTTATATGATCACAGGAGCCTTTATGTTTTTGATGATGAGGGCTGTTGGGGAGATGCTGTATCAGGATCCAGAACAACATACCTTTATCAACTTTATCACCCGTCATTTGGGGAAAGGCTGGGGATATTTCTCAGTTTGGTCTTATTGGTTGTCTGTTGTCTTTATCGGTATGGCAGAAATCACTGCCATCTCAGACTATGTCCGCTTCTGGTTCCCTACCTGGCCTAGCTGGCTGATTCAGCTTGTCTTTTTAACGATTTTGGCTTTGGTCAATCTGATTGCAGTTAAGCTTTTTGGAGAAGTCGAGTTTTGGTTTGCTATGGTCAAGATTGTGGCGATTTTAGCCATGATTGCCACTGGGATTTTTATGGTTTTGACAGGCTTTAAGACACCGCATGGTGTTGCAAGTTTGGCAAATATCAGCGACCAGTTCTCTCTTTTTCCAAACGGAGTTATGAACTTTGTCATGGCCTTTCAAATGGTATTTTTTGCCTATCTGATGATTGAGTTTATCGGGGTGACAACTTCTGAAACAAAGAACCCTCGTCAGGTCTTGCCCAAAGCTGTTAAGGAAATTCCTCTCAGAATTATCTTCTTCTACGGGGGAGCTCTCATTGCGATTATGGCCATTATTCCTTGGTCTTATCTTAATTCTTCAGATTCTCCATTTGTAACGGTCTTTGAACTGGCGGGGATCAAGTGGGCAGCGGCTCTAATCAACTTTGTTGTCTTGACCTCAGCAGCGTCTGCGCTTAACTCAACTCTCTACTCAACAGGGAGACACTTATATCAGATTGCCCATGATTCGCCAAATCGTTTCTTAAAGGCCATTAAGGTCGATACCCTTTCTCGCCACAATGTTCCACAAAATGCCATCATTGCCTCAGCAATCTTGATTGCTCTGGCTGCCTTTATCAACGTGCTACCAGGTGTTTCAGATGCCTTTGCTTTGATTACGGCATCTTCATCAGGTGTTTACATCGCGATTTATATCTTGATTATGGTAGCTCATCTCAAATACCGCAAGTCACAAGACTTCATGGCTGATGGCTACCTTATGCCTCAGTATCGCTTACTTAATCCCCTAACCATTCTCTTTTTTGTCTTTGTTTTTGTGACTCTCTTTTTGCAAGAGTCCACTTTCATGGGGGCAGTTGGTTCTGCTATCTGGATTCTTGTTTTTGGGATTTATAGTCAGTGGAAATTTAGAAAATAAATCATGAACTCATCAACTCTGTTTGGTGAGTTTTTCTAGTTTGACAGTCCATCGAAATAAGACTATAATCAAGCTGTAGTAGTTTATTAGGAGGTTTGGATGCACGTTAGATTGGAAAATAAGGAATCGCTTAAAGCGCAAGAAATAGGGAATTTGATTCGTGCTTATAATCGTTCTAAAAGAGAAGAGGCTGAAAGTAAGCCACTGAACCTTTATGTTGAAGACGAAAAGGGCAATCTCATGGCGGGCTTAGTAGCTGAGACTTTCGGAAATTGGTTGGAAATCGAATATTTATTTGTGAAAGAGGAATTGAGGGGACAAGGAATCGGTTCAAAACTATTGCAGCGAGCAGAAAATGAAGCCAAGAAACGAAACTGTCGTTTTGCTTTTGTAAATACTTACCAGTTTCAAGCACCAGATTTTTATAAAAGGCATGGCTACAAGGAAGTCTTTACCTTGCAAAACTATCCCTATACAGGACAAAGATACTATTACCAAAAAGATTTGTGACCTAGACTTCTTTCTTTTGGAGAGGAACTTAGCTAAGTATCAAAAAAGAACGAATACTCTTTATCATGTAATATGGTAGAGAGTTTTTTGTTAATAAAATCTTACAAAATGACATTTATATATTGCATTAAGTTAGATATATGGTATAATATATTTAAAAAGAAGCGCAACTTTTTAAAATTTTGAAGGAGGACGCTAGTGGCTAAAAATTTAAAATTAAAATTAGCTCGTGTGGAGCGTGATTTAACACAAGGGGATTTGGCAGAAGCTGTAGGTGTTACTAGGCAGACTATAGGCTTGATTGAAGCTGGGAAATACAATCCTAGTCTCTCCCTTTGCCAGTCCATTTGCAGATGCTTAGGCAAAACTTTAGATCAATTATTTTGGGAGGAAGAAGATGAAAAATAGTTTTTTTTATTATCAATTATTAGACGAAAGAGAAGAACAACTGATTAACAAAGCTGGGACAGAGTCTTTTTATATGTTTATCGGGCTCATTCTGTTAAGTTATTTGGTGGCTGTATTAGCACCTGCTCTTTTTAATCCTAATATTCTTCTGGTTACTCTTCTTTTAGGAATTTTCTTCTTTTTCAACCGTGCACGACAACTTGGAGTGACCTACTATAGTCGTTTTCATTTTACGATTGTAGGGTGTTTGCTGGTGACTCTCGCTATTACGACTCTCTTGATGTTGGAGAACTATCAATTCAATATCGAAATTTATAAGCACAATCCTCTGAACCTTAAATATTTGTCTGCTTGGGTTATTACTTATCTGATTTACCTTCCTTGGGTTTTTATCGGCAATCTAGGCCTTAAAAGTTATGGCGAATGGGCTAAAAAAAAGTTTGAGCAAGATATGGATGAACTTGAGAATGGAGAATAGCTTGTTAGCTTTTTATCAATCTTGGTAAAATGTGTTATAATAGTACTAATTTATCGGACGGTGTGAAAGTGGTAGAATACGTTCATACCTTTGTAAAGTAGGAAGAAGGAAAACAGATGTATCCAGATGATAGTTTGACATTGCACACGGACTTGTACCAGATTAACATGATGCAAGTTTACTTTGACCAAGGAATTCACAATAAAAAGGCGGTCTTTGAAGTTTATTTCCGCCAGCAACCTTTTCAGAACGGCTATGCAGTTTTCGCTGGCTTGGAAAGAATTGTACATTATCTTAAAGACTTGCGCTTTTCAGATAGCGATATTGACTACTTGGAGACGCTTGGGTATCATGGAGAATTCTTGGATTACCTACGAGATCTCAAGTTAGAACTAACGGTTCGTTCTGCTCAGGAAGGGGACTTGGTTTTTGCTAATGAGCCGATTGTGCAGGTTGAAGGACCTCTAGCCCAATGTCAATTGGTCGAAACGGCTCTTTTAAACATCGTTAACTTTCAAACCTTGATAGCGACAAAGGCAGCACGTATTCGTTCAGTCATTGAAGATGAGCCTTTGATGGAATTCGGAACACGTCGTGCGCAAGAAATGGATGCAGCTATCTGGGGAACACGCGCAGCCGTGATTGGAGGAGCCAACGGGACTAGCAATGTGCGAGCAGGGAAGCTCTTTGGCATTCCTGTCTTGGGTACTCATGCCCATGCCTTGGTACAGGTTTATGGAAACGACTATGAGGCCTTCAAGGCTTATGCGTCAACCCATCGTGACTGTGTCTTTCTAGTAGATACATATGATACGCTTCGCATCGGTGTGCCAGCTGCCATTCAGGTTGCTCGTGAACTGGGAGACAAGATTAATTTTAAAGGCGTTCGTATCGACTCAGGGGATATAGCCTATATTTCCAAGAAAGTTCGCCAACAGTTAGATGAGGCTGGATATCCAGATGCCAAAATTTACGCTTCCAATGACCTCGATGAAAATACCATTCTTAACCTCAAAATGCAACACGCCAAGATTGATGTCTGGGGGGTGGGTACCAAGCTGATTACAGCCTATGATCAGCCAGCTCTTGGGGCAGTTTATAAGATTGTGGCTATTGAAGATGAAACTGGTAAGATGCGCAATACCATCAAGCTTTCAAGTAATGCTGAAAAAGTATCGACCCCAGGTAAGAAGCAAGTATGGCGCATTACCAGTCGTGAAAAAGGCAAGTCAGAAGGTGACTACATCACCTATGACGGTGTGGATGTTGCCAGCATGACAGAAATCAAAATGTTCCATCCGACCTATACTTACATCAAAAAGACCGTTCGTAATTTTGACGCCGTTCCTCTCTTGGTGGATATCTTTAAAGAAGGAACATTAGTTTACGACTTGCCTAGTTTGACTGACATTCAGGATTATGCCCGTAAGGAATTTGACAAGCTATGGGATGAATACAAACGCGTGCTCAATCCGCAGCACTATCCAGTGGACTTGGCGCGTGATATTTGGCAAGATAAGATGGACTTGATTGATAAGATGCGCAAGGAAGCCCTTGGTGAAGGAGAAGAAGAATGAGTTTGCAAGAGACCATTATCCAGCAACTGGGCGTCAAACCAGTGATTGATGCCCAGGAAGAAATTCGTCGTTCCATTGACTTCTTAAAGAGATACTTGAAAAAACACCCTTTCCTTAAAACCTTTGTACTAGGAATTTCTGGAGGACAAGACTCAACCTTGGCAGGGCGCTTGGCACAATTAGCGATGGAAGAAATGCGAGCTGAGACAGGAGATGACAGCTACCAATTTATCTCTGTCCGCCTGCCATACGGAGTGCAAGCTGATGAAGCAGATGCTCAAAAAGCTCTTGCTTTCATCCAGCCAGATGTCAGCTTAGTTGTAAATATTAAGGAATCAGCTGATGCTATGACAGCTGCAGTCGAAGCGACAGGAAGTCCTGTTTCAGACTTTAACAAGGGCAATATTAAAGCTCGTAGTCGTATGATTGCCCAATATGCCCTTGCGGGTGCCCATAGCGGAGCCGTCATTGGAACAGACCATGCCGCGGAAAATATCACAGGCTTTTTTACTAAGTTTGGTGACGGTGGTGCAGACATTCTCCCTCTTTACCGCCTCAATAAACGCCAGGGGAAACAACTCTTGAAGGAACTTGGTGCAGACCCAGCCCTTTATGAAAAAATCCCAACAGCAGATTTGGAAGAAGAAAAACCTGGACTTGCTGACGAAGTCGCACTTGGAGTCACTTACAATGAAATTGATGACTATCTAGAAGGCAAATCAATCAGTCCAGAAGCCCAAGCAACTATCGAAAACTGGTGGCACAAAGGCCAACACAAACGCCACCTACCAATCACCGTATTTGATGACTTTTGGGAGTAAAAACCTCCAGTGGAGGTTTTTACCCTGAGCCTGGAAATGAGAAAGCGAGGAAGGCCCGGGGAACCTTTTTAGCTTTTTGCCTAGAAACTGGGAAGCAAGAATAACCTCCAGTGGAGGTTTTCAGCCCGAGTCTAGAAACGGGAAAACGAGGCAGATTCGGTAACTCGAAGAGTTCGATTTTCCTTGTCTCACCCCCGCAACGATGACTAGGTTTGAAAAAGCTTGGTAAAGCGCATTTCAAACCAGACAGCGACTGCGTCAAGTAACTAGATGAAAAACTTGTTTTCTAGCTGTTACTGAGTATAGTCTTTTTACCTTGAGCCTTAAGATTAGAAAGCGAGGTAACATTATGAAAGCAATCGGTACGCAAATATTACAGACAGAACGTTTGATTTTGAGAAGATTTGTGGAGAGTGATGCGGAAGCCATGTTTCAAAATTGGGCTTCGTCTGCTGAGAATCTGGCCTATGTCACCTGGGATCCTCATCCTGATGTTGAGGTGACTCGGAACTCGATTCAAAATTGGGTTGCATCCTATACTAATCCCAACTATTACAAATGGGCCATTTGTCTCAAAGAGAACCCAGAGCATGTGATAGGAGATATCAGCATCATTGAAATGCACGAGGAAGATTCAAGTTGTGAAATTGGGTATGTTTTAGGAAAAGATTATTGGGGTCGTGGTATGATGACGGAGGCCTTGAAAGCTGTCTTAGACTTCTGTTTTACTCGAGCAGGATTTCAAAAGGTCAGAGCAAGATATGCCAGTCTCAACCCAGCTTCTGGTCGTGTGATGAAAAAGGTGGGGATGTCCTATCTTAAAACGGTTGCCAATGGTGTGGAGAGAAAAGACTACGTTGCGGATCTTATTTATTATCAGATAAGCAGAGAGGACAGGTGATTGTCTTTTCTGTTTCTATCAAAGTCAGACCTTGTCTGGCTTTTTTTGTGCCAGATTTCTAAATAAACTGATTAAATTCCTATTTTTCCCTATCATTGTCCCTGTTTTTTCTGGAGTTTTGGGGATATAATAGACCTATCAAATCAAAGAATGGAGGAAGGCAATGGACAATGTAATCTTTTTTACCAGTGTTTTTCTTGCTGGAATTCTTTCCTTCTTTTCTCCTTGTATTTTACCCTTGTTGCCAGTCTATGCAGGGGTCTTGTTGGATGATAAGAATGATGATCAGGCTTCTAGCGGAAAATTTTCAACCTCACTTGTTAGTTTATTGCGAACTCTGGCCTTTATAGCGGGGATTTCTTTTATCTTTATCTTACTGGGCTATGGAGCTGGTTTTTTAGGCGATTTGCTGTATGCTTCCTGGTTTCAGTATGTGACGGGTGCGGTTATCATTCTCTTGGGCTTGCACCAGATGGAAGTCTTACATTTGCAGGGACTCTACAAGGAAAGAAGGCTACAATTAAAGAGACAAGGGCAAAAGGGTAACGGCTATAGTCAGGCATTTTTACTGGGGTTAACCTTTAGTTTTGCTTGGACGCCATGTGTGGGGCCGGTTCTGGGGTCTGTTTTGGCCTTAGCGGCTTCAGGTGGTTCAGGTGCTTGGCAGGGAGCTGGTCTAATGTTGGTTTACACGCTGGGTTTGGCGCTACCATTTTTGGCTCTAGCTCTTGCCTCCAGCCATGTTTTGAAACATTTCCGAAAACTCCATCCCTATCTCCGAACCCTCAAAAAAGTAGGTGGTTTCCTCATTATCGTAATGGGAATCTTGGTGCTTTTGGGAAATGCTTCCATTTTGACTACATTATTTGAATAGAGAGGAAAAAGAAATGAAAAAATGGCAAACATGTCTCCTTGGAGTGGGATCAATCTGTTGTTTGGCAGCCTGTTCGGCCAAAAATATGTCAGACGAGTCTACTATGAAGGAGCAATCCAAAACAGAACAAGTTAGTTCACAAACTGCGACTAAAGGTCAGGAAGTCGCTGATTTTGAACTAACAGGTGTAGATGGTAAGACCTATCGTTTATCTGATTACAAGGGCAAGAAAGTCTATCTCAAATTTTGGGCTTCTTGGTGTTCCATCTGTCTGGCTAGCCTTCCAGATACGGACGAAATCGCTAAAGAAGCTGGTGATGACTATGTGGTCTTGACAGTGGTCTCTCCTGGACACAAAGGTGAACAAGCAGAAGCGGACTTTAAGAATTGGTACAAGGGATTGGATTATAAAAATTTTCCAGTTCTAATTGATCCATCAGGCAAACTTTTGGAAAGTTATGGTGTCCGTTCTTACCCGACTCAAGCCTTTATAGACAAGGAAGGCAAGCTGGTCAAAACACAACCAGGTTTTATGGATAAGGATATGATTTTAAAAGAATTGAAAGAAATGGGGTAGAGAAAGGCTATGAATGATAAAGTAAAACTTTTTGTCTTGGCAGGGATCATTCTCCTAGCCATAACCGGTTTCTATTTTCTATTGATGCGAAATGCAGAGCAGACAGATAGCTCGCAAATTGAGAAAGCATCCGTTAGCCAAGGAGGAAAAACAGTGAAAAAAACAGAAGTGAGTAAAGACGCAGACTTGCACGAAATTTATCTAGCTGGGGGATGTTTCTGGGGAGTGGAGGAATACTTCTCACGCGTGCCTGGAATAACCGATGCCGTTTCAGGCTATGCAAATGGTAGAGGGGAAACAACCAAGTACGAATTGATCAACCAAACAGGTCATGCGGAAACCGTCCATGTCACTTATGATGCTAATCAAATTTCCCTCAAGGAAATCCTGCTTCATTACTTCCGCATTATCAATCCAACCAGCAAAAATAAACAAGGAAATGATGTGGGGACCCAGTATCGTACTGGTGTCTATTACACAGATAAAAAGGATTTGGAAGTAATCAACCAAGTCTTTGATGAGGTGGCTAAGAAATACGATCAACCTCTGGCAGTTGAAAAGGAAAACTTGAAGAATTTTGTGGTAGCTGAGGATTATCACCAAGACTATCTCAAGAAAAATCCAAATGGCTACTGTCATATCAATGTTAATCAGGCTGCCTACCCCGTCATCGATGCCAGCAAATATCCCAAACCAAGCGATGAAGAATTGAAAAAGACCTTGTCACCTGAGGAGTATGCAGTTACCCAGAAAAATCAAACAGAACGAGCTTTTTCAAACCGCTACTGGGATAAATTTGAATCTGGTATCTATGTGGATGTGGCAACTGGTGAACCCCTCTTTTCATCAAAGGATAAGTTTGAGTCTGGTTGTGGCTGGCCTAGTTTTACCCAACCCATCAGTCCAGATGTTGTCACATACAAGGAAGATAAGTCTTACAATATGACGCGTATGGAAGTGAGAAGCCGAGTTGGAGATTCTCACCTTGGTCATGTCTTCACAGATGGGCCTCAGGACAAGGGGGGCTTGCGCTACTGTATCAATAGTCTCTCTATCCGATTTATTCCCAAAGACCAAATGGCGGAAAAAGGCTATGCCTATTTACTAGATTATGTTGATTAAGAGGGCTTTCCTAAGCAGTTAGAGGAGAATTTTGCTATACTGATACTAGTAAGTGACAAAGGAGCAGAGCATGACCTACACAATCTTAATCGTAGAAGATGAATATCTGGTTAGACAAGGCTTGACTAAACTGGTCAATGTAGCAGCCTACGATATGGAAATCATCGGTCAGGCTGAAAATGGAAGACAGGCTTGGGAATTGATTCAAAAGCAGGTGCCGGATATCATTTTAACCGATATCAACATGCCTCAGCTAAATGGCATCCAGTTGGCCAGTCTGGTCCGAGAAACCTATCCACAGGTTCACCTAGTTTTTTTGACAGGTTACGATGATTTTGATTATGCCTTGTCTGCTGTCAAACTAGGTGTCGATGATTACTTGCTCAAGCCTTTTTCTCGTCAGGATATTGAGGAAATGTTAGGGAAAATTAAGCAAAAACTAGACAAGGAAGAAAAAGAAGAGCAGTTACAAGATTTATTAACCGATAAGTTTGAGGGAAATATTGCTCAGAAAATCCAGTCCCGTCTAGCTAACAGTCAGTTTAGTTTGAAGTCTTTGGCCAGTGACTTGGGCTTTAGTCCGACTTATCTGAGCTCCTTGATTAAGAAAGAGTTGGGCTTGCCCTTTCAGGATTATCTGGTGAGAGAGCGTGTTAAACAAGCCAAGCTCTTGCTTCTGACTACAGATTTAAAGATTTACGAGATAGCCGAAAAGGTTGGTTTTGAAGATATGAACTATTTTACTCAACGTTTTAAACAGATTGCAGGTGTGACACCTCGTCAGTTTAAGAAGGGAGAAGGCCGATGAAGCGTTCTTCTCTCCTAGTAAGAATGGTTATTTCCATCTTTCTGGTCTTTCTCATTCTCTTAGCTCTGGTTGGGACTTTCTATTATCAATCTAGTTCAGCAGCCATTGAGGCCACTATTGAGGGTAATAGCCAAACGACCATTAGCCAAACTAGCCACTTTATTCAGTCTTATATCAAAAAATTAGAAACCACCTCTACCAGTTTGACTCAGCAGAAGGATGTCCTAGCCTATGCTGAGAATCCTAACCAAGTCCAAGCCAAGGGAATTCGAGATCTGTTTTTGACCATCTTAAAGGCAGACCAGGACCTGAAAACGGTGGTACTGGTCACCAAATCCGGTCAGGTCATTTCTACAGATGACAGTGTGCAGATGAAAACTTCCTCAGATATGATGGCTGAGGATTGGTACCAAAAGGCTATTCATCAGGGAGCTAAGCCAGTTTTGACACCAGCTCGTAAATCGGATAGTCAGTGGGTTATTTCTGTCACTCAAGAACTGGTTGATGCAGAGGGGGCCAATCTTGGCGTACTTCGTTTGGATATTTCCTATGAAACTCTGGAAGCCTATCTCAACCAACTCCAGTTGGGCCAGCAGGGCTTTGCCTTTATCATCAATGAAAACCATGAATTTGTCTACCATCCTAAACGTACTGTCTATAGCTCAGCAAGTGAAATGGAGGCCATGAAACCCTACATCGAGACGGGGCAGGGCTATACGCTGGATCACCAATCCTACGTCAGTCAGGAAAAGATTGCAGGGACTGATTGGACGGTTATAGGCGTGTCTTCGTTGGAAAAGTTAGACCAGGTTCGGAGTCAACTCATGTGGACCTTGCTTGGTGCTAGTGCCTTATCTCTTCTTGCCTGTATCTGCTTGGTGTGGTTCAGTCTCAAACGCTGGATTGCCCCTTTGAAGGATCTGAGAGAAACCATGCTGGAAATTGCTTCTGGTACACAAAATCTTCGAGCCAAAGAAGCTGGCGCCTATGAACTGAGAGAAGTGACTCGCCAGTTTAATGCTATGTTGGATCAGATTGATCAGTTGATGGCAGATGTGCGCAGGCAGGAAGAAGCAACCCGGCAGTATGAACTTCAAGCACTGTCGAGCCAGATTAACCCCCATTTCCTCTATAATACTTTGGACACTATCATCTGGATGGCTGAGTTTCAGGATAGTCAGCGAGTGGTTCAGGTGACCAAGTCCTTGGCAACCTATTTCCGCTTGGCGCTCAATCAAGGAAAGGATTTGATTTGCCTCTCTGATGAAATCAATCATGTCCGCCAGTACCTCTTTATCCAGAAACAACGCTATGGTGATAAGCTGGAGTATGAGATTGATGAAGAACCTGACTTTGATAATTTAGTCTTGCCTAAACTGGTGTTGCAACCTCTTGTAGAAAATGCCCTCTACCATGGTATCAAGGAGAAGGAAGGTCAGGGACATATTAAAGTTTCTGTTCAGAAACAGAATACAGGGCTTGTCATCCGCATTGAGGATGATGGTGTTGGTTTCCAAGCTGCTGGCGATAGTAGTCAAAGTCAGCTCAAACGTGGGGGAGTTGGCCTTCAAAATGTCGACCAACGACTCAAACTTCATTTTGGAGAAAACTATCAGATGAAGATTGATTCTGTACCTTCAAAAGGGACGATAGTTGAAATATGCATTAATAAAATAGTAATGAGCTAACTCCCAATCTATTCTGGGAGTTTTGCTTTTAAAAATCAGAATGACTTGTTGGCCTTGATAAAATCAGTAAAAAAAGATATGATAGATAGTGACAAAAGAGGTATCAAGTATGAAGGAAAAAGACATTCAAAGAGCAACAAGCCAGATTGTAGAAGATGTAATAGACAAGGCTAATTTGAAGCAAGGAGCCATCTTTGTTTTGGGCCTTTCTTCTAGTGAAGTGATAGGTGGTCAGATTGGCAAGGAATCCAGCCAAGAAATTGGGGAAATCATTGTGAAGACCATTCTAGCTATCCTAGAGGAAAAAGGAATTCATCTAGCTGTTCAAGGTTGTGAACATGTCAATCGAGCCCTCGTTGTTGAACGTCAGGTGGCAGAGCGGTTTGGTCTTGAAATCGTCAGTGTCCTTCCGACTCTTCATGCGGGAGGTTCGGGTCAGTTGGCAGCCTTCAAGTTTATGCAGGATCCAGTTGAGGTTGAATTTATCAAGGCCCATGCTGGATTGGATATCGGAGATACTGCGATTGGCATGCATGTCAAGCATGTTCAGGTTCCGATTCGCCCTCTTTTGAGAGAAATTGGGCATGCCCATGTAACGGCTCTAGCTAGTCGTCCCAAACTAATCGGAGGTGCGCGTGCGCAGTATCCACAAGATTCTATCAGAAAGCCGTGAAATCATTCTGTAGTAACAGAAGAAAAGCAAAAGACAGAGGAATTAACGGTATAGATACCATGACTTCCTCTGTTCTTTTTTGTTGGATTCTTGTGCAAAGTGCTCCAAATAAGATCAGTTTTTACAAGAAGAAGGGGTGTTATCTGATGGAGAATTGCCAAAAGTAGAAAAAAGCAAGGTAGAGAAGATTTTTCGTTATAGAAATCAATAAACAAAGCTGGATTTAGCTGTTCTAGGTTGGCTTTTTTGTGCTATACTTAAGATATGCATAGAAAAACAGTGATTGATTTTAGGGCTTTGGGGGAGAGATACACCTTTACCCAGCCGATCAGAGAGTTAAAAACGAGAGATTTAGCAGAAGTAGCAGACTTGCTGGCACAAGTGGAAAGCTACCAAGAGCAAGGCTACTATGTAGTGGGCTATGTCAGCTACGAGGCTGCACCTGCATTTGAGGAGAAATTAGCAGTTCATAAAGCTCCTTTACTGGCAGAGTATCTGCTATATTTCACAGTTCATGATAGGGTAGAAACATCGCCTATTCCTTTGACTTATGAGGAAGTAGATCTGCCTTCAAAGTGGCGAGAACAAACATCTGCAGAGGACTATAAAAAAGCTATTTCCCAGATTCACCATCATTTGCGTCAGGGGGACACCTACCAGGTAAATTACACTGTCCAACTCAAGCAAGACTTGAGTGTCAATCCTTTTGCCATTTACAATCGTATGGTGGTAGAGCAGGAGGCGGGCTACAATGCCTATGTTGAACATGATGAGATGGCAGTGATTTCCATGAGCCCAGAGCTCTTTTTTGAGCAAAATGACCGTGAGTTGACAACGCGACCAATGAAGGGAACGACTCAGCGGGGAGTGGCTGACCAAGATGATCTGGACCAGGCTAGTTGGTTGGAGCAGGATCCCAAAAATCGTTCTGAAAATATGATGATTGTGGACCTCTTGCGCAATGATATGAACCGTATTTCCGAAGTGGGTAGTGAACATGTGGAGCGTCTCTGTCAAGTGGAGCAGTATTCAACCGTTTGGCAAATGACTTCGACCATCAAGAGTCAGTTACGATCGGATGTTGACCTAGTTGAAATCTTCCGTTCGCTCTTTCCATGTGGTTCCATAACGGGAGCTCCAAAAATTGCGACCATGGAAATCATCAAGAACTTGGAGCCCCAACCCAGAGGAGTTTACTGCGGAACGATTGGTCTCTTGCTTCCAAATGGACGACGGATTTTCAATGTCGCCATTCGGACCATTCAACTGCATCAAGGGAAAGCCATCTATGGAGTTGGAGGCGGGATTACTTGGGATAGCACCTGGGAATCTGAATACCGAGAGGTTCATCAAAAGGCGGCTGTACTCTATCGTAAACAAGCACGTTTCCAATTGATTACAACTGGGAAAATCAGCCAGAAAAACTTGTTATTTGAAGAACAACATCTGGAAAGACTGACAAAGGCTAGTCGATATTTTGCCTATCCTTTTAATCCGGAAGAACTGAGACAAAAGATAGAGAAAGAGTGCCAAGTTTGTGATGCTAATCAAGACTACCGCTTGCGAATCATCCTCAGCAAATCTGGAGAGATAGAACTCAGTAGCCAAATCTTAACACCCCTTAGTCCAAGTTTCTGTCAGGCTCAACTTTGTCTGCAAGAAGCAGATTTGAATCAAGCGTTTACCTACTTTAAAACAACTAATAGACCACACTTAAGTCTAGGGGAACAGGAAATCATTTACCATAATGCAACAGGAGAACTACTTGAGACCTCTATTGGAAATCTGGTCTTAAAAATTAATGGTAAACTCTACACACCGCCTACCAGTCTAGGAATTTTACCAGGAATCTACCGCCAGCATTTGCTGGAAAGAGGACTGGTAGATGAAAAAGTCTTGACTTTAAAAGACCTAGCTCAGGCGGAGGCTATCTATGGCTGTAACGCAGTCAGAGGTTTGTATGAGTTGGAAGTGATATAACTATGGATTTTTCAATTAAGTTTTAGATTTATTTGTTAATATTTAATATTTGATTTGAAAGCAAAATTAAATATATGGTATACTATAAGTATAAATCAATAAAAATAATGGAGATTTTTATGAAAAAATCAAAAAAATTTTAGTAACCAGCTTAGCAACTGCAACACTGGGACTTATTGCATTATCAGATACAACTGGAGACTTTCCTTTTTCGGCTCAGCATGTTTCTGCTCAAGAAAAGGATGCATCTAAAAATGGTAAGGTTGTAAAAGAGAATACAACTTCGGCGTCAAATCAAGCTGAGAAATCAAAAACACCAGCGCAAAAACCTGCTGAGA